>JBAXMQ010000024.1:0-32728 GCA_037134215.1 Betaproteobacteria bacterium | reverse complement strand
GCCTTTGCCAGCGCCGGGGGCGCCCAACAGAATCAGTCTCATGTGTGTCCTCGGGGATATTCGGTATGTCGTGACGAGAATAGCACGGCAAAACCTTGCCTGACCTTACGCCGCAACCACTTGTCAAGGCTGAAGCAGGCGGCGCACGCGGGCCAGGTCGTCGGGCGTGTCGACCCCCGGTCCGGGCGCCAGCGCTGTCACGTGCACCGCGATTCGGTGGCCGTGCCACATGGCGCGCAGCTGTTCCAGCGCCTCGGTGCGCTCAATCGGGGCCTGCGCCAGGGTGGGGAACTGGCGCAAAAACCCGGCTCTGTAGCCATAGATGCCAATGTGTCGCAGCGGCGGCTCTGGCGCCAGGCTGTTGGCAGGCGCGGTGCTGGACCCCGGCGCGGGGCGGTCCCGCCACCAGGGGATGGGCGCACGGCTGAAATACAAGGCCATGCCGCTCCCATCAAGCACCACCTTGACGATGTTGGGGTTGTGGACATCAGCCTCGTCATGAATGGCATGGGCTGCGGTGCTCATGCTGGCTTCTGGCCGCCGCGCCAGCAGGGCGGCCACGGCATCCACCAAGCTCGGGTCAATCAGCGGCTCGTCCCCCTGCACATTGACCACGATGTGCTCGTCCGGCAGGGCCAGCAGGGCGCTGGCTTCAGCCAGCCGGTCGCTGCCCGAGGGGTGGTCTGCTCGCGTCAGCACGGCCTCGACGCCATGGGCATCACAGGCGCGCATCACCTCGGCGCTGTCGGTGGCCACCACCACGCGGGGCTGGCCAGCGCCGCTGGGCGCGGACCTGACCCGCAGCGCCACCCGCACCACCATGGGCAACCCGCCAATGTCGGCCAGCGGTTTGTTGGGCAGCCGGGTCGAGGCCAGCCGCGCCGGAATCAGCACCGTGAAGGTCACAGACCGAGTTCCTCGTCGCTCAAGGTACGGGCCTCGCTCTCAAGCATGATGGGGATGCCGTCCCGCACCGGGTAGGCCAGCCGTGCGCTGCGCGAGATCAGCTCCTGCCGCTCGCGCGCCTCTTCCAGCGGGCCTTTGGTGACCGGGCAAACCAGCAGTTCAAGCAGTTTTGTGTCCATGGGCCGATGATAGCTTTGCCAGCGTTCGGCCGGCCAACCAGGCGTCAACCTGGGCCAGGGCCGCAGTGGGCAGTGTGAGCTGCAGCGGCACAGCCAGCGCGGTGGGCGCCAGCGACCACAGTTTGATAGCGTCTTTTTCTGTACAAATCAGGGTGTAGCCCTCGAATTCATTGGGGTTAAAGCTATCAAAATCATAGTGATCAGGCAGCGCCAGGGTTCGGGCCAGGGGCAGGCCGCAGCGGCGTAGCATGGCAAAAAATTGCTCGGGTTGGGCAATGGCTGCGAGTGCCAGTAGCGGCTGCGCCGCGCCCTTCAGTTCGGTCAGCGGCATCCGGGAGCCATCCTGGCGCAGCGCCTCTGGCGCCAACTGCCGCTGCACGCGATGGCCGCCGAAGGTGGCTGCTGCGCCGGTGTGCAGCACCAGGTCCACGGGTCTGGGCCAGGGTTCACGCAGCGGACCGGCGGGCAGCAGAAAGCCGTTGCCCAAACCCCGGTCGTCGAACACGCAAACTTCAAAATCGCGGTGCAGCGCCGTGTGCTGCAGGCCGTCGTCGCACAGGATCAACTGGGTGTCTGGGTGCTGCGCCAGCAGGGCGTCCGCAGCGTCAGCACGCTGCTCGGCCACCACCACCGGCACGCCCGTGCTGCGCCGGATCAACGCCGGCTCTTCGCCGACCTCATGCGCCGAGCTGTTGGCCTGCACCTCCAGGCAGCCGCTGCCGCGCCGGCCGTAACCGCGCGAAATCACACCCACCCGCAGCCCGCTGGCCTGCAGGTGGCGCACCAGGGCCATCACGACGGGGGTTTTCCCGGCGCCGCCGACCAGCACATTGCCCACCACCAGCACCGGCACCGGGCTACGCCGCACCGGCAACCAGCGTCCCCGATAAAGTGCCCGGCGTAGCGCGATCAGGGCGCCGTAAACCAGGCTGATCGGCCACAGCAGCCAGGCCACCGGTCCGCGCTGGCGCCACACGCGGGTCAGGCCGTGTTCCAGCCAGGAGCGGTTGGCAGCGGGGGCCATCGGCTCACCGGTTCACGGACCGGCGGCTGCGCTGGAGGTCTGGGTGGCAAAGGTGATGCGCACCAACCCGGCACGGCGCGCCGCCTCCATCACCGTGACCACGGCCTGGTGGCGCGCGCTGGCGTCGGCGCTGATCAGCAGCACCGTGTCGGGCCCGGTCGCCGTGCCCTCGGTCAGGGCACGCGTCAGTGCCTCGACGTTGCGCCCGCTCACGGCAGCCTTGTTGACGGTGTAGGCGCCGTCGCTGCTGATGCCGATCAGCACCTCTTTGGCGCGGTCGCGCGGTGCTTCGGCATCGGCCACCGGCAGGGTCAGCTGCAATTCGGCAAAGCGGCTGTACGTGGTTGACAGCATCAGGAAGATCAGCACCACCAGCAGCACGTCGATGAAGGGGATCAGGTTGATCTCGGGCGCTTCACGGTCGCGGGGGCGGAAATTCATCATGGCCCGAAGCTCACTTGCGCAGGGTGTTGAGCTGGCGCATCAGGCGTTCGGCCGCGAGCTCCAGCGTCAGCAGGTAGCCGTCGACCAGGGCGCGGAAATAGCGCCAGAAAATCAGCGATGGAATTGCCACAATCAGACCGAAGGCGGTGTTGTAGAGCGCAATGGAGATGCCGTGCGCCAGTTGCGCCGGGTTGCCGCCCGTGGCGCCGCCGGTCGGCGCCTGGGCGCCGAAAATCTCGATCATGCCGACCACCGTGCCGAACAGGCCCAGCAGCGGCGCGGCTGACGCAATGGTGGCGAGCGCACTCAGGTAGCGCTCCAGGCGGTGGGCCACCAGCCGTCCGGTCCCTTCCATGACGGCTCGCAGGTCCTGTTCGCTGCAGCGCGGGTTGCTGTTGAGTGCCCGCAGGCCGCTGGCCAGCACCTCGCCGAGCGCAGAGTTTTGTTCCAGGCTGTTGACCACGTCGGGCGGCGGAAGGGCGCCGCGGGTCACGCTGAGGACCTCGCCCAGCAGCTTCGGCGGCACCACTTTGCTGGCGCGCAAGCTGACGAATCGCTCGATCACCAGCGCCAACGCCAAGACGGAACAGGCCATCAGGGGCCAGATCGGCCAGCCGGCAGCTTGTATGATGGAAAACAAATGGGTACTCCGCTCGATTGATATGCCGCGCAGATTATGGACCAAGCCCTTGGCCGCGTGCGGTGCCAACGCCGGGCATCACCGTGCTTGATACAGCCGACCTGCCAGGCCGGGTCTGGGCGGTCGGCGCCCTTTGCCGCGCCGTGGCCGATGCCTTGGAGGCGCGCTTCAATCCGGTGACCGTGCGGGGGGAGGTGAGCGGCTTTTCTCGTGCTGCGAGCGGCCACTGTTACTTCTCCATCAAGGACGACACCGGCCAGATCCGCTGTGCCATGTTCCGCCGCGCCGCCAGTCTGCTGAACTTCACGCCACGGGACGGCGAACTGGTGGAATTGCGCGGTCGGCTGGGGCTGTACGAAGCCCGGGGCGACCTGCAGTTGGTGGTGGAGAGCCTGAGCCGGGCCGGACAGGGCGCGCTGTTCGAGCAGTTTCTCAAGCTGCGCGCACGTCTGGAGGCCGAGGGCCTGTTCGAGCCTGCGCGCAAGCGCGCCCTGCCCCTGATGCCGCGCGCCATCGGGGTCGTGACCTCGCTCGGTGCAGCGGCTCTGCATGACGTCGTGACCGCGCTGCGCCGGCGTGTACCGCACATTCCGGTGGTGGTGGCACCCGCTGCGGTGCAGGGCAACGCCGCGCCGGCTGAGATGGTGAGTGCGCTATCAAATTTGTATCAAATGACCCAAGCGGGGCGGGGCTTGGCGGCTGATTTTTCCCAGACAGCCGGCTCGGTTGCTAGGCCCGTCATTGATGTCATTTTGCTGGTGCGCGGCGGTGGCTCGATGGAGGACCTGTGGGCTTTCAATGACGAACAACTGGCCCGCATGCTGGCCAGCAGCCCGGTGCCGGTGGTGAGTGGTGTAGGGCACGAGACCGATTTCACCATTGCCGACTTTGTGGCCGATGTGCGCGCCCCCACACCCACGGCCGCGGCCGAACTGGTGGCGCAGCCGCGCGATGTCTGGCTCGGCGCACTGGCCTTGCTGGCGGGCCGCCTGCAGACGGGTGCCTTGCGGCAACTTGATCAACAGGGCCAGCGGCTGGATGTGACGGCGGCGCGGCTGGGGCGGCCCTCGGCTTTGGCCGCGCGCCAAAGGCTGCGGCTGTCCTCGCTGGCGCAGCGCTTGCAGTCTGCATCGCGGCAGGCGCTGCAGCGCAAGGCCCAGGTGATGCTGGACTTGCAGCAGCGTTTGCCGGAACGCCTGGGGCGCGATGTGGGACGGCGCCAGGACCGGCTGGCGCGCGCTGCCTTGAGGCTGGGTCTGCTCGACCCCTCACTGGTGTTGCGACGCGGCTATGCCTGGTTGAGCGACTCGAAAGGGCAAACGCTCAGCAGCGTCGCCCAGATGGCCCCGGGCCAGGTGGTAAGGGCCACCCTGGCGGATGGCGAGGTTGATTTGACGGTGTCATCAACGGCCTGAACAAAGTTTCTACAATGACGCCGTCAACAACAACCCGACGAGGACACCATGGAACATACCCTGCCCGCACTGCCTTACGCGATCGACGCCCTGGCACCCAACTACTCCCGTGAAACACTGGAGTTCCACCACGGCAAGCACCACAATGCCTATGTGGTGAACCTGAACAACCTGCAAAAGGGCACCGAATTCGAATCGATGGCCCTGGAGGACATCATTCGCAAGTCCAGCGGCGGCATCTACAACAACTCGGCCCAGATCTGGAACCACACCTTTTTCTGGAACTGCATGAAGCCCAACGGCGGCGGCGAACCCAGCGGCCCCTTGGCAGCGGCTATTCAGGCCAAATGGGGCTCTTACGCGGCCTTCCGTGAAGCCTTCGTGAAATCAGCGGTTGGCAACTTTGGCTCTGGCTGGACCTGGCTGGTCAAGAAGGCCGACGGTTCGGTGGACATCGTCAACATGGGCGCCGCCGGCACGCCGCTGACCTCGGCCGACAAGGCCCTGCTGACGGTGGACGTCTGGGAGCACGCCTATTACATCGACTACCGCAATATGCGGCCGAAGTTTGTTGAGACATTCCTGGACAAACTGGTGAACTGGGGCTATGCCGAGGCCAATTTCGCCTGATTGGTGGTCGCATTCCGAAAAAAATCCGCTCTTGCAGCGGATTTTTTTTGGGTGGACGCGAGCTTCAAATTTTGATCAATTCAGCTTTCAGGCCAAGACCCTATTGAATAGTTTGCTATAAATTATATAGCTTTAGCGATTCTCAAACGGCTTACCCCCGAGCTTGAACCCGGCCTTGATGCCTTTTTTGGCAAACCAGCCATGATTCATTTCCAGCACATAGCGCACCGGTTTGTCGGAGCAGTGCGAGTCGGTGGTCTGAGGTTTCATGTCGGCCAGGTTGACGATGCTGCCGTCGTCGGCCACAAAGGCAGCGGTGAGCGGCAGTAGGGTGTTTTTCATCCAGAAACACTGGGGCGTCGGCTGCTCAAACACGAACAGCATGCCCTCCGAGGCGGGCATCTCGCGTCGGAACATCAGACCGGTAGCCCGTTGCTCGGGCGTGGCAGCTACCTGCACCTCAATCAAGTGCATGCCTGCCGAGAGTTTGGTGCGTGGCAGATCGGTTTGGGGTTTGTCCTGGGCCTGGCTGGGCTGCGCGCCCAGGATCGCCAAACTCAACAGCGCGATGGCAAGGTAGTTCATGGCCTGATTTTGCCCGGTTTGGGCCCGTGTGCGGGCAAAAAAAAGCCCGCAGCTGCGGGCTTTTTTGGCAAGTGGTCAGGAATTACTTCTTGACTTCTTCTTTCTTGGCAGCAGGCTTGGCTTCAGCCTTGGCTTTCTTGGCGGCTTCTTTTTCTTCCTTGGCCTTCTTGGCTGCAGCAGCCTTTTCTTCCTTGGCTTTCTTGGCGGCGGCGGCTTTCTCTTCCTTGGCCTTCTTGGCTTCGGCCTTGGCATCTACCTTGGCTTCTTCTTTCTTGGCGGGTGCAGCAGCAGGTGCGGCAGCAGCAGCAGGCGCAGCGGAGGCAGCTGCCTTGGCAGGTGTGGCAGTCTGTGCCGAGGCGGCAGCGACGAAAAGACCAGCGATCAGGGCGGCGAGCAGCTTGTTCATATGAGATTTCCTTGAGATTACGTGAGGTGGGAAACTCCTTCCGTGTTATGGAAGGTAGAGCTTTAACGGCGCCCCCTGGCAAGGCGTTGACAGGTTTCGGCAACTATTTTTATCGGTGCGCCAGTGCAGGACGCTGGCTAGAATGAACCCATGGCCACCAAATCACCAGTGATCCCCCCCCGACTGCCCGATCAGGAACCGGACCGCGACAGCGGCGGCGCGGTCGTGCTTGAGCGACGTACCCAAAAGACCCAGCCACCCCAAATGTACCAGGTGGTCATGCTGAACGATGACTACACGCCCATGGAGTTTGTGGTGGTGGTGATTCAGGAGTTTTTTGGCAAGGACCTGGAAACAGCCACACAGATCATGTTGAAGATCCATCTCGACGGCAAAGCGGTTTGCGGGGTGTATTCGCGGGATGTGGCCGCGACCAAGGTGGATCAGGTGCTGGATGCCGCAGCCAAGGCCGGCCATCCATTGAAATGTCTGAGCGAGCCGGTTGATTTATAGGGAAATGGCTGCAACTGCGCGGCAAGCCCGATAAATCGGATTACAGTTGAAGATAGAAGCAAGGCGTTAAAGGAAACCACATGATTGCCCAGGAATTGGAAGTCAGCCTCCACATGGCGTTTGTCGAGGCCCGGCAACAGCGGCACGAGTTCATCACAGTGGAGCACCTGTTGCAGGCCCTGCTTGACAACCCCAGCGCGGCTGAAGTTCTCAAGGCGTGCTCGGCCAACATTGATGATTTGCGCAAGTCTTTGTCCAACTTCATCAAGGACAACACGCCTCAGGTCGCAGGCACTGACGACGTTGACACCCAGCCCACGCTGGGTTTCCAGCGGGTGATCCAGCGCGCCATCATGCACGTGCAGTCCACTGGCAGCGGCAAAAAAGAAGTGACCGGCGCCAACGTGCTGGTCGCCATCTTTGGCGAAAAAGATTCCCATGCCGTCTACTACCTCCACCAGCAGGGCGTGACCCGGCTGGATGTGGTGAACTTCATCGCGCACGGCATCAAGAAAAGCGATCCGCCGGAGCAGACCAAAGCCAATGACCCCCAGTCCGAAGCCGAGGAGGGCGGTGCTGACAAAAACGAGAAAGCCTCGCCTTTGGAGCAGTACACGCAAAACCTGAACCAGATGGCCAAGGACGGCAAGATCGACCCCCTGATCGGCCGCGAGTACGAGGTGGAGCGGGTGATCCAGATCCTGTGCCGTCGACGCAAGAACAACCCGCTGCTGGTGGGTGAGGCCGGTGTGGGCAAGACGGCCATTGCCGAGGGCCTGGCCTGGCGCATCACGCAAAAAGACGTGCCGGAAATCCTGGCCGATTCAGTGGTGTACTCGCTCGACATGGGTGCCCTGCTGGCCGGCACCAAGTACCGTGGCGATTTCGAGCAGCGGCTCAAGGGCGTGCTCAAGTCGCTCAAGGACAAGCCCAACGCGGTGCTGTTCATTGATGAAATCCACACCCTTATCGGTGCTGGCGCTGCCTCGGGCGGCACGCTGGATGCGTCCAACCTGCTCAAGCCGGGTCTGAGCTCCGGTGCGCTCAAATGCATCGGCGCGACCACCTTCACCGAGTACCGCGGTATTTTCGAGAAAGACGCGGCCCTGTCGCGGCGCTTCCAGAAGGTCGATGTGGTCGAGCCGACGATCGAGCAAACCGTCGATATCCTCAAGGGCCTCAAGTCCCGGTTTGAGGAGCACCACAACGTCAAGTACGCCGTGGCTGCATTGCAAGCGGCTGCCGACCTCAGTGCCAAATACATCAACGACCGGCATTTGCCTGACAAGGCGATTGACGTGATCGACGAGGCGGGTGCAGCGCAGCGCATTCTGGCGCCGTCCAAGCGCAAGAAAATCATTGGCAAGACCGAGGTCGAGGAGATCGTGGCGAAGATTGCGCGCATTCCCCCGGCCAATGTCTCGAACGACGACCGCAGCAAGCTCAAAACGCTGGAGCGCGACCTCAAGAATGTCGTGTTCGGGCAGGACAAGGCGCTCGACATGCTGGCCTCAGCGGTCAAGATGGCGCGCTCTGGCTTGGGCAAGGGCGACAAGCCGATTGGCTCCTTCCTGTTCAGCGGACCCACCGGCGTGGGCAAGACCGAGGCGGCCAAGCAACTGGCCTACATCATGGGCATCGACCTGATCCGCTTTGACATGAGCGAGTACATGGAGCAGCACGCGGTGAGCCGTCTGATTGGTGCCCCCCCGGGTTACGTCGGCTTTGACCAGGGCGGTCTGCTGACCGAAGCGATCACCAAGAAACCGCACAGTGTGCTGCTGCTGGACGAGATCGAAAAAGCGCATCCGGCCATCTTCAATGTGCTGCTGCAGGTGATGGACCACGGCACACTGACCGATAACAACGGCCGCAAGGCGGATTTCCGCAATGTGATCATCGTCATGACGACCAACGCTGGCGCCGAGACCATGAACAAGGCCACCATCGGCTTCACCAACCCGCGCGAAGCAGGGGATGAAATGGCGGACATCAAGCGCCTGTTCACACCTGAGTTCCGCAACCGGCTTGACGCCGTGGTCAGCTTCAAGGCGCTCGATGAAGTGGTCATCCTGCGCGTGGTCGACAAGTTCCTGCTGCAGCTGGAGTCGCAACTGGCTGACAAAAAGGTGGAGGTCACCTTCACCGACAAGCTGCGCAAGCACCTGGCCAAAAAGGGCTTTGATCCGTTGATGGGTGCGCGGCCGATGCAGCGGCTGATTCAGGACACGATCCGCCGTGCCTTGGCCGATGAACTGCTGTTTGGACGGCTCACCGATGGTGGCCGGTTGACGGTAGATCTCGACGACAAGGACGAGAGCAAGACCGAGGTGTTGCTCGACATCCAGCCGCTGCCGAAAAAGGAAGGCCGCGCCAAACCTGAGGCCCAGGAAGCGACGGCCGGCTGACCTGGATTTGGGTCAAAAAGCCTGCGGGCTCCCGTCAGATAAGGGGAGCCCGCTCTTTTTTCTGTAGCAGGGGTGGGCTGTTGGCTTAGCGGAAGCCGACCCGGTCCAACATCTGCTGCACCTTGACTTGGTTCATGCCGATGATGGCCACCGGAATGGTTTCGCTCTTGAAGCCGCCGCCGCTCATGGTTTGCAGCGCCTCGTTATTGAATTTCACGCCCTTGGCGACCGGCCACTCGTTGTTGCCATCGGCAAAGTGGGCCTGTGCCGCTGGCGTGGCCAGGTATTCGAGAAACTTGATCGCGTTCTCCGGGTTCTTGGCGTGGCGTGCGACAGCGCCACCGGCGACGTTCACGTGGGTGCCCCAACTCGACTGGTTGGGGAACACCACGCCGATGCGTGCCATGGTGGCTTTGTCTTCGGGCTTGTCGGAGCGCATGATGCGCGCCAGGTAGTAGGTGTTGGTGACAGCAATGGCGCATTCCCCCGCTGCGACGCCCTTGATCTGGTCGGTGTCGCCACCCTTGGGGCTGCGCGCCATGTTATCGACCAGACCTTTGAGCCAGACTTGGGTCTTGGCTTCGCCCAGGTGCTCCATCACGGCGCCAAACAAGGACAGGTTGTAGGGGTGGGAGCCGGAGCGGATGCACAGCTTGCCCTTGTTTTTGGGTTCACCCAGGGCCTCGTAGGTGTCGACATCGGTTTTTTGGACGCTGGCCTTGTCGTAGACCACGACCCTGGCACGGGTCGAGAAGCCAAACCAGGGCGTACCGCCCTCGGTGCTGGCCTTGCCACGCAACTGAGGCGGTATGGCTTCTTCAAGGGCATTGGATTTGATGGGCTGGAACAGGCCCTCTACCTCGCCCTTCCAGAGGCGGGAGGCATCCACCAGCAGGATCACATCGGCCGGCGAGGCGCTACCTTCGGCCTTGAGGCGGGCGAGAATACCGGCATCATCGGAATCGACCCGGTTGATGCGGATGCCGGTGGCTTTGGTGAAGTTGCCGTACAGCGCTTCATCGGTTGGGTAGTGGCGGGCAGAGTAGATGTTGAGGGTTTGTTCAGCCGCCGGGGCCAGGGTCGCTGCCATCACCAAGGCAGCAGTCAGGGCCGATTGTTTCAAATTCATGGTTCGCTCCAAGTCATCAAGTTGATGTCATGGAATTTAACACAAACGCGAATCATTATCAATAAGATTTGAGTATGCTTTTTCCTATTGTTCGCGTCGTTGCTTCGGTCACCATGGCCCTGCTCAGCGCCTGTGCCGTGACGCCGCCACCGGTCGCGCCCGTCGAGCCACCCCCTGTGGTGGTGACACCGAAGCGGCCGCCGCGCATCGGTCTGGCGCTGGGTGGCGGCGCAGCACGAGGCTTTGCCCATGTCGGGGTCATCCAGGCGCTGGAAGAGGCGGGCATCCGGCCAGACCTGGTGGTCGGCACCTCTGCCGGCAGCCTGGTGGCCGCCTTGTACGCCAGCGGCAAGACCGGTGCCCAGCTGCAGCACATCGCCGAGAGCATGGAGGAGGCCACGTTTGCGGACTGGACCCTGCCCATTTTCAGCCGCGGCATTTTGCGCGGTGAAGCTCTGGCCCGCTATGTCAGCACTCAGGTCAATGGCCGGCTGATCGAGCAAATGGCCATGCCTCTGGGCATTGTTGCCACCGACCTCAACACTGGCTCGGGTGTGATGTTCCAGCGCGGCGATACCGCCACTGCGGTCAGGGCGTCCAGCGCCGTGCCGGCGCTGTTTCAGCCGGTCCGCATTTCAGGCCGCGACTATGTGGATGGCGGTTTGGTCTCGCCAGTGCCGGTGCGTTACGCGCGCCAGATGGGCGCTGAGTTGATCGTTGCTGTCGACATTTCCAGCGCGCCGGAAGCCAATGCGGCGGGCGACAGCCTGCAAATCCTGCTGCAAACCTTTTCCATCATGGGAAAAAGCATCAACAGCCTTGAATTGCGTGACGCCGAGGTCGTGGTGCGGCCAGAACTCAATGGCGTGGCCAGTTCCGACTTCACATCGCGGCAGAGGTCTATAGAGGCTGGACGCGCCGCCATGAACCGGCTGCTGCCCCAACTCCGCGCTGCCATCGTCGCGAAAACCCGCTGAAGAGGGGGCCTGCCAGCGACCGAAAAAAAAGGGCTGGTTTTGCAACCAGCCCTTAAGGGATCCCTGAACCATAAGGTTTCGAAAGGACCCGAGGAGACAACCAGTGAAGCCTAAGCTTCGAAATTCGACAAGCTGATACAGAGCATATCAGGGTTTACGCTAATTGTGGCACTGACTGTGTCAGATATTGATTTGTTCGATGTTCTGCGCAGCAGATCAGCGCTTTTTGGCTGCCGGTTTGGCCGCATTCACGGCGGTAGCGGCGACCGCGTTGAAATTGGCCTCCGCCACATCGGTGGCCTGTTTGACCGCTTTTTGCACGGATTCCAGGGCATTGCTGGCTGCGGCCACGGCGCTCTTCATGACTGCCACTGCTGTCTCGGAACCGGCAGGCGCATTTTTGGCCGCGTTGTCAACCAAGCCCATGAAGTTTTTCTGCACGTCGGCAGCCTGACCTTCGATGGCTTTGGCGAACTCAGCGGTAGAGCCGGAGGCGATGTCGTAGAGGTGACGGCTGTAGGCGGCTGTCTTCTCAGCGAGCGGCTGCAGCAGGCCAGATTGCAGGGCCATCAGTTCCTGGGCATCTTTGACGCTCAGCACTGCTTTGGCGTGCTCACCGGTCTCGGCCAGCGCGGCCTTCGATGCAGTCAGATTGAGTTCAACGATTTTTTCGACGCCTTCAAAGGCCTTGTGGGTCAAGCCCAGCAGGGTTTCGACGTTGGCTTTGTGGGACGCCATCAGTTGTTCGACGGTCAGCATAGTGATTTCTCCATGAGGTTAAGTAAAAACTGGGCTGTCCAACTGGCTATTGCTTCGCCTGAAGCAAATGTTGCAGTGCAGCATGAATGAATTATAAGCATCTTGATCGGGCTGGCAAGTGATTTTTGTTGCAATGCAGCAAATTAGGTGCTGCATTCTAAAAAGACCTGTCGCTGCCGTTTCTGGCCACAATGCAGTCATGAAAGCCTACTACGCCGACCAGTTTGTCCTGCCCTTGCCGGCAGGACACCGGTTTCCCATGCACAAATACCAGTTGCTCCGGGATCAACTTTGGCAGCAGCTGCCCCAGGTCCGACTGACGCCAGCACCAGCAGCCACGGATGGGGAACTGGCGCTGGTGCATACACCTGCCTATGTGGCAAGCTTGGTTGCCGGCACGATCAGTCCAACCCTGATGCGCGAGATTGGTTTCCCCTGGAGCGAGGCCATGGTTGAGCGTGCGCGCAGGTCCGTGGGCGCCACCATCGCGGCGGCGCGGGCCGCGTTGCGGGAGGGCGTCGCGGCCAATCTCGCCGGCGGCACACACCATGCCTACGCAGATCGCGGTGGTGGCTTTTGTGTGTTCAACGACGTGGCGGTGGCGGCTCGCCTGATGCAGGCGGAGTGGGGTCGCGGTCCGGCGCGCGCAGCGATGCGCGTGGCGGTTATCGATCTGGACGTGCACCAAGGCAACGGTACCGCCCACATCTTTGCGCGGGATGCCAGCGTGTTCACGCTCTCATTGCATGGCGAGCGCAACTACCCGTTTGCCAAGGAGGAAAGTGACCTGGACGTGGCCTTGCCAGACGGTAGCGGCGACAGGCCCTACCTGAGCGCGCTGGAGGACGCCCTGCAGGTTCTGGCGGACCGGTTCAAGCCGGACTTGGTGCTGTATTTGGCGGGGGCAGATCCCTATGAACATGATCGGCTGGGGCGTCTGGCCTTGAGCCTGGATGGCCTACAGGCGAGGGATCAACGCGTGTTCGACTGGTGTGCCGGGCACCAGGTCCCGCTGGCCTTTGTCATGGCGGGCGGCTACTGCCCCCGAATTGAAGAAACGGTGCAGGTGCAGCTCAACACTTACAAGGTGGCTGTCGCCAGTTGGGCGCGATGTCAGACCTGATCCGGTGCTGGCCCGGATGCTGGCAAAATCGGGTGGCATGACTGACCAACGTCCCCTGAGAGTTCAAGCGCAAACCCGTTCAGACTACCGGGTTTTCCGCGTCATCGGTACCCGTTGGATGGACAACGATGTGTATGGACACGTCAACAATGTTGTCTACTACAGCTGGTTTGACACTGCGGTCAACGCCTACCTTATCGAGCAGGGTGTATTGGATATTCACCACGGTTCGACCATTGGTCTGGTCGTTGAGACGGCCTGCCATTACTTTGCCGGTTTGGCGTTCCCGCAATCCGTAGAAGCCGGCATCCGGGTCGCCTATGTGGGCTCGAGCAGCGTCCGCTATGAGGTCGGTCTGTTTGCCCAAGGCGCGGACGTGACGGCAGCCAGAGGGCATTTTGTTCATGTTTATGTTGATCGGCTGAGTCGCCGTCCGGTGCCCTTGTCCCCCTTCCTGAAAACTGTACTGGAACCCTTGCTGTGAAAGAAAACGCTGTCGACCATGCCATCAGTTCCCGCCATTCGGTCCGTGCATTCACGGACCGTGTCGTATCCCGCGAGCTGGTTCAGGACCTGTTGGCTGTTGCCAGCAGGGCGCCCTCCGGCACCAACACCCAGCCCTGGCGGGTTTATGTGCTGCAGGGCGGCAGTCGCTCCGAATTGGTGGCCAAGGTGTGTGCCGCGCATGACCAGGTTCGTGCTGACCCCGCCGTGGCGGCGCAGTATGTTGAGGAATATGACTATTACCCCCGGACATGGGTGAGCCCGTACATTGACCGACGCCGAGAAAACGGCTGGAGTCTGTATGGACTGCTCGGCATCGGCAAAGCCGACAAGGACAAGATGCACGCGCAGCACCAGCGCAACTACCGTTTTTTTGATGCGCCCGTAGGCCTGATGTTCACCGTTGACCGTGTGATGGGACGCGGGTCCTTGCTGGATTACGGTATGTTCTTGCAGAGCATCATGTTGGCGGCACGCGGCCACGGCTTGCATACCTGTCCGCAGGCGGCATGGAACGGCTTTGCCAAGATTGTGCTGCCTCACATTGGCGCCGGCCCCGACGAGATGCTGGTGTGTGGCATGGCGCTGGGCTATGCCGATGAAGCCGCGCTGGTGAACACCTTCCAAACACCGCGTGTGCCGGTGGCGGACTTTGCCCGGTGGCTGGACTGACAGGGCGCCCCATGATCATTGGCAGCCTTCTCGACACCGACCTCTACAAATTCACCATGATGCAGGTGGTGCTGCATCAGTTTCCGGGCGCGCAGGTGGAGTACCGGTTCAAGTGCCGCAACGCGGGCATCAACCCTGAGACCGGGCAGGCCAAAGTCGCCATAGCGCCTTATGTGGCAGAAATCCGCGACGAGATTCGTCTGCTGTGCAGTCTGCATTTCCAGGACGCTGAATTGGCCTACCTGCGGACGCTTCGATTCATCAAAAGCGATTTCGTCGATTTTCTGGGGCTGTTCCGGCTCAACGAGAAGTACGTGACTGTGTCTGCCCTGCCTTCCGGGGAGATTGACATCACGATCCGTGGCCCCTGGCTGCACACGATTTTGTTTGAGATACCGATTCTGGCCATCGTGAACGAGGTTTATTTCCGCAACACGCACCGTCTGCCCGACCTGATTGAAGGCCGGCGCCGGCTGGATGTGAAGATTGGGCAATTGCGCAGCGAGGGCCTGGCCGATCTGAAAATTGCCGACTACGGCACCCGGCGGCGGTTTTCCCATGCCTGGCAGGAGGAGGTGCTGCGCGTGCTGTCGGCCCGTTTGGGCACGGGGCAAAGCCCCGGCCATGCCTCGGGGGTGGGAGGGCAACTGGCGGGTACCAGCAATGTGCTGTATGCCATGAAACTGGGTCTGGTGCCACTGGGCACCATGGCGCATGAGTACTTGCAGGCCTGTCAGGCCTTGGGACCACGGTTGCGCGACAGCCAGACCTATGCCTTCGAGTCCTGGGCCAGGGAGTACCGCGGCGATCTTGGCATTGCGCTCAGCGACGTCTATGGCATGAGCGCCTTTCTGCGTGACTTCGACCCCTTTTTCTGCAAGCTGTTCGACGGCGCACGCCACGACAGTGGCGACCCTTTCGATTGGGGTGAGCGCATGCTGGCGCATTACAGCCGCAATCGGGTGGATCCACGGACCAAGACGCTGATATTCAGCGATGCGCTGACGGTGCCACGCACCATCGAGCTCTACCAGCGCTTTCGCGGACGCTGTCAACTGGCCTTTGGCATCGGGACCAACCTGACGAATGACCTTGGCTATGAGCCGCTGCAGATTGTGATCAAGATGGTTCGCTGCAACGGGCAACCGGTGGCCAAGTTGTCTGACACGCCAAGCAAGAACATGTGCGATGACGAAAAATACCTGGCCTATCTGCGTCAGGTGTTCGATATAGAGCAGACCAGCTGAGCCCTCTGGCACCGATGATTGAAGACCAGGAGATATTTTTTGACACGACGTCTTCGCACCGCTGCCCTCCTGCTGCTGCCCGGCGTCAGCTGGGCAGCCGATCTGAGCGGCAGTCAACTGTCGCCTTTCTGGGCCTTGCCGTTTGTCGGCGTATTGCTGTCGATGGCGCTTATCCCGCTGCAGGCCCCCATGTTTTGGCACCATCACTTTGGCAAGGTGACCTTGGGCTGGTCCTTGACCTTCCTGGTGCCTTTTGCGCTGGTGTTTGGTCCCGGGATGACAACTGGCACCCTGTTGCATGTGGCCGTGGCCGAGTACATCCCCTTTATCGTGTTGCTGACGGCTTTGTACACCGTGGCTGGTGGGATTTACATTCGGGGCAATTTGCATGGCAGCCCCTTGCTCAATACCATGCTGTTGGCCATTGGCGCGGTATTGGCCAGCGTCATGGGCACCACGGGCGCCTCGATGCTGATGATCCGCCCTTTGATCCGGGCCAATGACAATCGTGTGCATCGGGCCCATGTTGTGGTCTTCTTCATTTTTATCGTGGCCAACGCCGGCGGTTCCCTGACCCCCCTGGGGGATCCCCCCTTGTTTCTTGGGTTCTTGAAAGGGGTCGATTTTTTCTGGACGGTGCAGCATCTTCTGCCGCAGACGGCCTTTTTGTTGGGATCGCTTTTGGCTCTCTTTTGTGCCATCGACGCCTGGTACTACCGTCGGGAGGGCGTGCTGACGGTCGATCCGACACCCGACACCCGTCGCGTTGGGTTTGACGGCCGAGTCAACTTCCTGCTGCTGGCCTGTGTGGTCGGTCTGGTTTTGCTCAGCGGCGTCTGGAAGTCCCCGGTTGTCTTCCGGTTGCAGGGGGTTGACATCGGTTTGCCCGGCTTGGTGAGGGACATCGGCTTGCTGGCCGTGACGTGGGTCTCGCTCAGGCTGACCGCCGCACAGGTGCATGAGGCCAACCAGTTTTCCTGGGGCCCGATGAAAGAGGTGGCCAAGCTGTTCGCCGGGATTTTCTTGACCATCGTGCCTGTGATTGCGATGCTCAAGGCCGGCAGTAACGGGCCGTTCAGTGGTGTCGTGATGGCAGTCACGCGAGCGGACGGCACGCCCGACCCTGCCATGTATTTTTGGGCCAGTGGCCTGCTCAGCTCCTTTTTGGACAACGCGCCCACCTACCTGGTCTTCTTCAACACGGCGGGAGGCGACCCGCAACTGCTGATGACGACCCTGGCGTCGACCCTGGTGGCCATTTCGGCAGGTTCAGTATTCATGGGTGCCAACACCTACATCGGCAATGCGCCCAACCTGATGGTCAAGGCCATCGCGGAGGAACGCGGTGTGAAGATGCCCGGTTTCTTCGGCTACATGATGTGGTCAGGCGCGGTGCTGATTCCCCTGTTCGTCCTGATGACCCTCATCTGGTTCCGTTGACTGCCATCCCATGACCAAACCCCGCATCCTGCTGGCGAGAGCCGTTTTTCCCGAGATCGTCGCCAAGCTCGAACAGCACTTTCAGCTTGTCTCAAACCAGCCCGATGAGGTGTGGACCGCCGCACAGTTCATTGAGAAGCTGAAGGGTCAGCATGGCGCTTTCACCACCGGCGGCGACCGGATCGACGGCGATGTGCTCGCAGCGTCGCCTGACCTGCGCATTTGCGCCAACATGGCGGTTGGCTACAACAATTTTGATTTGGCGGCCATGACCCGAGCCGGCGTCCTCGCCACCAATGCGCCGGGTGTGTTGACAGAAACCGCGGCAGACTTTGGCTTTGCACTCATGATGGCCACGGCGCGCCGCATCACCGAAAGCGAGCATTACTTGCGGGCAGGCCAATGGACAAAGTGGAGCTACGACCTGTTTGCGGGGGCCGACATCCATGGCGCCACACTCGGTATCTTGGGCATGGGACGCATCGGACAGGGCATTGCGCGGCGGGGCGCCCACGGCTTTGGCATGAAGGTGATCTACCACAACCGCTCGCCGCTGGCGCCAGAGATCGAGGCCGATCTGAGGGCCCGCTATGTGAGCAAACAGGACCTGCTGGCGCAGGCGGATCATCTGGTGCTGGTGTTGCCCTATTCCCCCGACGCCCACCATGCGATTGGCGCAGCCGAACTGGCCTGCATGAAGCCCACCGCCACACTGGTCAACATCGCCAGGGGCGGGATTGTCGATGACGCCGCGCTCGCCCAGGCACTGGCCCACAAGACCATCGCGGCGGCTGGGCTGGATGTGTTCGAAGGAGAGCCGCAGTTGCACCCCGCGCTGTTGGGTGCGCGCAATGTGGTGTTGACGCCCCATATCGCCAGCGCCAGTATCCCGACACGGCTGGCCATGGCCCATTTGGCGGCTGACAACCTGATCGCCTTTTTTTCCGGCAACCCGCCGCTGACCCCGCTCAACCCCGAAGTGCTGTCGGGCCAATCGGTGGTGCCGGCCCCGGCCACTGCACCTGCCAACTGAGCCCGATCTGATGACTGACTGGCTCCTGTGGTGCTTGCTGGCCTTGGCGGCCCTCAATACCTTGGGCTGCATTCTGTGGCTGGCACTGGGGTTGCGCTCTCGCGCTCGCGCGGACGGTGCGCCACAACTGATGGCCGCTGTTGCCAGCCTGACAGCCGCCAGCGAACGCATGGAGCGCGAGCTGCGCAGTGAGGTACAGGCCAGTGCACGCGACAGCCGTGCCGAATTAACGCAGTCGCTGTCCTTGTTTCAGCAGGCCCTGTTGGCACAGTCCGGCGATGTGGCCCGAACCCAGAACGAGCAGATCGACTCTTTTCGGGTGCAGCTCGGCGCCACGCAGCAGCAGTTGATGACCTCGCTGGCATCGGCACGCGACGCGCAGGACATGGCGCTCAAACGCTTCGCCGATGGCTTGAACGAGCAATTGCGCCAAGTGACCGAAGGCAGCGAGCGCAAGCTTGGCGAGGTGCGCCTGGTGGTGGAGCAGCGCCTGACGGCCTTGCAGGATGGCAATGAGAAAAAACTGGACCAGATGCGTGCCACCGTGGACGAAAAGCTGCAGAGCACGCTGGAGGCTCGCCTGGGCGAGAGCTTCAAGCAGGTGGCCGACCGGCTGGAGCAGGTTCACAAGGGCCTGGGCGAGATGCAAACCCTGGCCGCCGGTGTGGGCGACCTCAAGCATCTGCTGACCAACGTCAAGACCCGGGGCATTTTCGGGGAGGCACAGCTGGCCGGGCTGCTGGAGCAGGTGTTCGTCGTGGACCAGTACGCGGCGCAGGTGGCAACCCGACCGGGCAGCAGAAATGTGGTTGACTTTGCCATCAAGCTGCCGGGCAAATCAGAGCAGGGCCAACCCTTGTGGCTGCCGATTGACGCCAAGTTTCCGAACGAAGACTATGAGCGCCTGCTGGATGCCCAGGGCCGGGCCGACCTGCTGGCTGCAGAGGCGGCGGGCAAAGCCTTGGAGTCGCGGATCAGGCTTGAGGCACGAGCCATCGCCGACAAGTATGTCGAACCACCGTACACCACCGACTTTGCGATCCTTTTTTTGCCGACTGAGGGTTTGTACGCTGAGGTTTTACGCCGGCCTGGTTTGATTGAAGCCCTTCAACGCGAGCACCGCATTACCCTGGCCGGACCGACCACGCTGCTGGCCATGCTCAGCTCTCTGCAAATGGGTTTCAGGACGCTGGCGCTGGAGAAGCGCTCCAGCGAGGTTTGGCAGGTGTTGGGCGCGGTCAAAACTGAATTCGGCAAATTTGGAGACGTGCTGGCCAAGGTGAAGACCCAAACCGAGACTGTGCTCAAAACCATCGATGGCGCCGAGACGCGCAGTCGGGCCATGGGACGCGCTTTGAAGAAGGTCGAGGCTTTGCCCGACCTGCAAGCACAGGCCTTCATCCCCGTCGACAAGGATTTCGACCAGGAACCCGATGCGGGCTGATGTACTGCGTCGTCTGGTCGCGGGCCATGTATGCCTGCATGCCTGTATGGCGGGTACACGCATGGCAGCACCACTGCTCGCCTTGCGCCAAGGCTTCAGCCCGCTGGCGGTGGGTATTCTGCTGGCGCTGTTCTCCCTCACCCAGGTCTTCCTGGCCTTGCCTGCGGGCCGGTTCGCTGACCGCCACGGGCTCAGGCGACCGGTCGGTTGGGCCGTGGTGGCCTCTATGCTTGGCGTCGGCCTTGCGGTGGCTTTCCCAGTATTCCCGGTGCTGTGCTTGAGCGCACTGCTCACAGGTGGCGCTACGGGCTCGGCCTCAATCGCCTTGCAGCGCCATGTGGGACGGGCCGCAGAAGGTGCGACCGAGCTCAAACGCGTCTTCAGCTGGCTGGCGATCGGCCCCGCCATTTCCAATTTCATGGGTCCGTTGGCCGCGGGCCTGCTGATCGACCACGCCGGTGTCACGGCGGGTGATGGCACGGGCTACCGAGCCGCCTTCCTGCTCATGGCACTGCTGCCCCTTGGCAGCTGGTTCTTTGTGCGCCCACTGCGGGAACTGCGGCCCGCGCCGGTGCCGCTCACACCGGAAGTCCACAAGACCTGGGATTTGTTGGCCGAGCCCCAGATGAGGCGACTGATGCTGGTGAACTGGTGTTTGTCATCTTGTTGGGACGTCCACACCTTTGTGGTGCCGGTGCTCGGGCACGAGCGGGGATTCAGTGCCTCTGTGATCGGCTCGATTCTGGGGGCCTTCGCCATTGCCGCCACGGCGGTGCGTGTGTTGATGCCCTTGTTTGCTTCCCGGTTGCGCGAGCATGTCGTGGTGACCGGCGCGATGCTCATGACCGCCCTGATGTTCGGCATCTACCCCGCCATGCAGTCACCCCTGACCATGGGGCTGTGCTCGGTGATTTTGGGTGTGGTGCTCGGATCGGTGCAACCCATGATCATGAGCACGCTGCATCAGATCACCCCGGAGGCACGGCATGGCGAGGCCCTGGGTCTGCGTCTGATGGCGATCAACGCGTCCAGCGTGCTGATGCCCCTGCTGTTTGGCACCGTGGGCACGGTTGTTGGCGTGTCGGTGGTGTTCTGGTCTGTTGGTCTGGCAGTCGGCGCGGGTGCCCGGCCGGCCTGGCTGATGCGGCCAGTGCCTCGCGCAGGACCACACGCTGCGGGCCAGGGCCATACAAAGCGACCGTGATCGTCTGCCTCACCCCAGGCTGGCCATGTTGCCCTGGTGATAGGGTGCCGCTCAGGCGCCCAGTTTTGGTAGAGCGATACCCCACAGACGCCATCGCACCGCCACCTCGCAGAGCGACCAGGCTCCGCGCCCGATGGTGCCCACCCAGAGCGGCTTATGGACCATCCAAAAGGCCAGCGCACCCACCGCCCAAGCGGGATGCCGGAACACCCAACGGCCAGTGGTGTAGGCCAGATCCAACAGGTTCATTGGCGCTCGCAGCGCGCCAGCGTCGAGGGCCAGACGCTGCCTCAGCGCTGCGCTGCGTTGCAACAAGTGCTGTTGTCGACGCACGATGTCAGGGTAAGCCATGCCCGTTTTCCTTGGACATACTTTTGCTGTCCTGCTGCAGTTCACCGATACTGAGCCCGAAGACGCCCGTCACGCTGACGAGTTGCGCTCTGGCTTTTCTCAGGAGCAGCGCGCCAGCCCCCAAATAGCATGCCGACAGAGCGGCAACCGATGTCAGTCGGTAGTTATCCCAGCACAGCATCATCACCAAGCCGCTCAGAAACGCGATGCCAAAACCCATCAGCATCAAGGCAACACTGCCCCAAAACAAGCCGTCGAACAGGCGGTGCGCAGCCAGCTCGAACTCGGTACCGATCAGGGCTAAACGCACTGTGATCAAGTCGAGGGCGGTTGCCAGCAGGCGGCTCAAGGATACTGACAGGGCACCCAAAGGGCCGGGATGTGGCATCACGCCGCCGGGCCTTAGCGGCGGCCGGCCATCAGCCCGAGAATCACGCCCAGACCGGCAGCCATACTGATGGATTTCCACGGATTGGCATGAACAAACTCGTCAGTGGCCAGGCCAGCGGCCTTGACCTGGGCCACCGCCGTGTCCTGCAAGTGGATCAAGTCGGTTTTTGCCTGGTTCATTCGCGCCTGGACCCTGTTTCGGACGTCGGTTACGCTGCTGCCAGCTTGATCGGCTGTCAGTCGCAGAAGCTCCTCCGCATCGGCAATGACCACCTTCAAATCGTTCATCAATTTATCCTTGTTGATCGCTGCGACATCTTTCATCTGGGGACCTCCGTGCGTGTAGGGGAATGGGTTGTCATCGTAGGGGTGGTGCCCCGGTCGGGCATTGATAAAGGTCATGCCAACCGAGGCCTTGAAGTACCCTTATCCTTGCTGGAGTCGCCTTCACCGGCAGGCCAGTCTCAGGGTGCACTGGCCAGGATGTCGCGGGCTGCCTGCGCCAGCGCCGGCGGCCCTCGACATCCAACAGGACGACCTTGCGCCCAGCGTTGGCCTGCGGGGGCAGCGCGACGTCCACCGGGTGGTCACCCTGCCGGATTTTGGTACAGAGGGCGGTGTCAAAGCCTTGCCGGGGCGCGGCCGTGATCAGAACTCCACAAACACCTGGGGCAAATCGCTGCTATTGCCCAGGGTATAGCCCGAGCTTTTCAGGCAGGCCTGCCGCGCAAATTCGAGGTCGCTCGGGTAGCTGGCATAAACGCGGTAGATGGGTTCGCCGCTCGCGACCGTGTCGCCGAGCTTGTGGAACAGGTCAACCCCGGCACCGATCACTTTTGGCGCGCCGGCCAAACGGGCAATGCGCGCGATCTGGTGGTTGTCAATCCCGGTCACCACGCCATTGGCCGGGGCGCACATGTCGAAGCTCAGAGCCCCGAGCTGCGGGTTGTGGTGGTCGAAAGGATTTTCGCCCTGAGCCGCGATGATGGCGCGCATCTTGCCCAAGGCGCGACCGGAATCCAGAATGTCACATGCAATCGCAAAGCCGTCGCCCCCGCGCACATCGGGGTTGCATTCAATCAGCCGGCCGGCCAGCCGCAAGGCCTTTTGTCGCAGGTCATTGGGCGCCGCCGGATCGTTTTCGAGCACGCGCATCACATCGCGGGCTTCGAGCACCGGGCCGATGCCGTTGCCGACCGGCTGACGGCCATCGGTGATCACCACATCCAGCGACAGGTGCATGCGTGCGGCGACATACTCAAACAGGCGTCGCAGACGCTGCGCCTCTGGCATGGAGCGGACTTTGGCGCTCGGGCCGATCGGGATGTCCAACACCAGATGGGTGGACCCGGCTGCAATTTTCTTGGACAGGATAGAGGCCACCATTTGCCCGGCCGAATCCATCGCCAGCGGCCGCTCCACCGAAATCAAGACATCATCCGCGGGTGACAAATTGGCCGAGCCGCCCCAAGCCAGGCAGCCGCGGTGCTCCCGCACGATATCTGCCAGTTGCTCGAAGGGGAGCTCCACCCTGGCCAGCACCTCCATGGTGTCGGCCGTGCCCGCGGGCGAGGTGATGGCGCGGGACGACGTTTTCGGACAGAGCAGGCCGTGCGCTGCCAGAATCGGCACCACCAGCATCGAGGTCCGGTTGCCGGGAATGCCGCCAATGCAGTGCTTGTCGACCACCAGATGTTCATGCCAGTCGAGCCGGCGGCCGCTCGCCACCATGGCCTCGGTCAGAAAATAGACCTCTTCGCGGTCCAGTTCTTCCCGGTTGGTGGCCACTACAAAGGCGGTCAATTCGATTTTGGAGTAGCGCCGCTCGGCAATGTCCTGCACGATGTGCCGGAATTCTTCACGCCCCAGGCGCTCGCCAGCGAGTTTGCGCCGCAGCGCACCGATCGACGCTGGCGCCTCGGCCTGGCCGACTGAGCAGGTATGGCCATCTGCCACATCGAGCTGCAAAAAGGCATCCTCCGACAGGCCCAACTCGTGACACCCCACGATGCTTTGGTCATCCACCACGTTCAGGCTCGCCAGGATGTGGCGACCATTGGCGCGTACCTCTATCTTGGACAAGGCCTGGAAGCCTTCGGCCCGGTAGATGGCGCAGTCGCGGTGCAGGTAGGCCACGTTTTCGCGGTAGGTGTCAATCGCCACCCGGCGCAGAGACAGGGCCGAAGTCGTGGGCGTCGCTTGCGCCAGGATGTCGGCTTGGCCAGGTGCGGTGGGCTCCATGGCCCCTAGACTACACCCGAAAGCCTGCGCGGGTCCAGTCGTGCGGGCCCAAATTAAACCCGTTTGCGGTACTCGCCAGTACGGGTGTCGATCTCAACCTTGTCGCCCTGCGCCACAAAGATGGGCACACCAATCTCGAACCCGGTCGAAATCTTGGCGGGCTTGAGGACCTTGCCCGAGGTGTCGCCCTTGACGGCCGGCTCGGTCCAGGTGATTTCCCGAACCACGCTGGTCGGCATTTCCACCGAGATCGCCTTGCCGTCATAAAAAACGACTTCCAGGGACATGCCGTCTTCGAGGTAGCTGAGGGAATCCCCCATGTTCTCGGCTTCCACCTCGTACTGGTTGTATTCGGTGTCCATGCATACATACATGGGCTCGGCAAAGTAGGAGTAGGTGCACTCTTTCTTGTCCAGAACGATCTGGTCCATTTTGTCATCGGCCTTGAACACCACTTCGGTTCCGAAGTTGTTCAACAGGCTTTTCAGCTTCATGCGCACCGTGGCGGAGTTGCGGCCACCGCGGCTGTATTCGGTCTTGAGCACGACCATGGGGTCCTTGCCATGCATGATGACGTTGCCAGCACGGATTTCTTGAGCAATTTTCATAAAGATTGAGTTTGGGTTGGCCGCCTCATTGGCAGCGTGCGCGGCAGGGGTCAGGGCGGACGCTGGCCTGTCACCGCAAAGCGTTTGATTTTAGTGGTTTTTTGCTACAAAGCCCAGGAGCTGCGTGGTCAGGTCTTGCAGTTGCCACTGCATCTCGCGCGCTCGGGCGAGGCTTGGCCGCCACGCCTGCCAGTCCAGCATCTGCCAGGGGCCCGGTCCGCAGCCGGCCACGTCGTTCCAGTGGTAACAGGCATCGCGCAAGGCGGGGGGAGCCTGAATTACATCCAGAAAGGCGTCCAGTTTGGCGTGATGGGCACCATCGCTTTGTGGGTAGATCTGCCAGATCAGCGGTTTGCCAGCCCAAAGGGCCCGCACCAGCGAGTCTTCCCCTCGGACAAAGTTCAGTTCACACGCCCACAGCAGGTGGTCGAAATCCGATTGGCTGAGTGCAGGAAGATATGAAATTGATAGTGCTCCATCCTTATTCCATAAGGGTTCATTGCAGTTTTGCTGCGCCATAAAAGCCCGAACCGCAGCGCTGGCACGGCCAGCGGTCACCAAAACGCGGGTTTTTTCTTGTGCGCCCGCGAACCCCCGCAACAGGTCGCCCAATGCCCGCGGCTCATAACAAAACAGGGCGACCAGTCGCTCCTGGTCCGACCGAATGCCATGTTGCGCCAGCCAAGCCGCCGGCTGGAAAGCGGCCTGGCGTGCCGCCAGATCAGTTTCCCGCAACAGGCCACCCGTGCCTGCGGTAAAGCCGGGGTAAAAGAAATGCTTGGTCAGGCCGCGCCCTGGACCTGCCATGACCGGAGAGGGCAGGCCGTGGCAGCGTTCCACAAAGCCCTCCGCACTCAGGTACTCGAGGTTGATCCACAAGCGTTTTTGGCCTCCAAGCCTTGCGGCATCTGCCCAGATAGCTATGAATTCAGGAGCAGCCTCGCACCCGAAAGCCTCCAGAAGGATGTCGCCCGGCAGGCCGTCGCTGAGCGTTAGCGGCTCGGTCCAGGGCCGGACGTCAACCCCAGGTTCTCCGCCGGGCGCCATCCAGGCCAGCGCCCTGGCGTCGTCCACCCAGAGCCGCACCTGTTGGCCTCGACGCGCCAGATCGACGGCCAGGCGCCAGCACACTCCGATGTCACCGAAGTTGTCGATGACCCGGCAAAAAATGTCCCATGTCCAACCTGTTTTCACGATCAGGATTGTCCACAATACACACCTATGTCGGCAAACTCAGAGATACCACCTTTGCCCGAGGGTGTAGCCTTACCCCCGCCGTCGCGGCACGAACTGCTGCTGCGGGATGCCGCCAGCCTGCCTGAACTGCCCGGCGTGTACCGTTACTTCGACGCCGAGGGCTCGGTCTTGTACGTGGGCAAAGCCATCAACCTCCGGCGCCGCGTCTCCAGCTACTTCCAGAAAAACCACGGTGGAACCCGAATCGGGCACATGGTCGGAAAGATCACACGGATGGAAACCACGGTGGTTCGTTCGGAGGCCGAGGCCTTGTTGTTGGAAAACAACCTGATCAAAACGCTCAACCCGCGCTACAACATCCTGTTCCGCGATGACAAAAGCTACCCTTACCTGAAAATGTCCGGCACTGGCGCGGTGGCTGGCACGGCCAGCCGTGGTGCCGCCGCCTTCACGCGGGTGTCCTATTACCGCGGCGCTGTTGAGAAGCGGCACCGTTATTTTGGTCCCTACCCCAGCGCTTGGGCGGTCAAGGAAGCCATCCTGTTGATGCAAAAGGTGTTCCGGCTGCGGACCTGTGAGGACACGGTCTTCAACAACCGCACCCGTCCCTGCCTGCTGTACCAGATCAAACGTTGTTCGGCGCCCTGTGTGGGCCACATTTCTGCCGAAGCCTACGGTGAGGACATGACCAACGCCGAACGGTTTTTGCGGGGTGATGCCAGGCAGGTGATGACGGACCTGGAGTCGCGCATGATGGCGCACGCCGAGCGGCTTGAGTTCGAGAAGGCGGCCGAGTTGCGTAACCAGGTGTCTGCATTGTCGGGCGTGTTGCATCAGCAGTCGGTGGACAATGTGTCAGATCGCGACGTCGACATTCTGGCCGTCGAGGTGCAGGGTGGCCGCGCTTGCGTCAACCTGGCCATGGTGCGCGGCGGCCGGCACTTGGGAGACCGGCCCTATTTTCCGGTTCACGTGGAGGAGGCCGCCGGCGTCTCGTCCGGGCTGGATGACGACGGCAGCCCGGAGCCAGCCGCCTCCGGCCTGGGATCTCAGATCATCGAAGCCTTCCTGGCCCAGCATTACCTGAGCCAACCCATTCCGGCATCGCTGATCGTGAGTGACCCGATCAACCCCGAACTGGTCAAAGCCCTGTCAAGCCAGGCTGGCTATCGGGTCTCCGTGGTTCATCAACCGCGCGAACAGCGCCGGGTTTGGCTGGAAATGGCGCAGACCAATGCCAAGCTGCAGTTGGCGCGGCTGCTGGCCGAGGAGGGCTCGCAGCAGGCCCGTAGCCGGGCGCTCGCCGAGGCCCTGGATCTGACGCTGGAGGATCTGGACGCCCTTCGCATCGAATGCTTCGACATCTCGCACACCGCCGGGGAGGCCACCCAGGCCTCCTGTGTGGTGTTCCACCATCACAAGATGCAGAGCGCAGAGTACCGCCGCTACCGGATTGACGACATCACCCCTGGGGATGACTACGCTGCGATGCGGCAGGTGCTGCTGCGCCGCTACGCCAAGGTCGCTGAGGCACTGGCTGAGGCGCAACGCAGCGGCCAACTGCCTGCCGGCACCGGCCGCCTGCCGCACCTGGTGCTGGTCGATGGCGGCAAGGGACAGGTCAGCATGGCCCGCGAGGTATTTGAGAGTCTGGGGCTTGACCTGGGTCTGATTGTGGGCGTAGAGAAGGGCGAGGGCCGCAAGGTTGGCCTGGAAGAACTGGTGTTTGCCGATGGCCGTGACAAGGTTTACCTCGGCAAGGATTCGGCAGCCTTGATGCTGGTGGCCCAGATCCGCGACGAGGCGCATCGGTTTGCGATCACCGGCATGCGTGCGCAGCGCGCCAAGACCCGGCTCGACGGGGGGCAACTCGAAGAAATCCCGGGCGTTGGCGCCAAGCGCCGCGCCAAACTGCTGCAGCGCTTTGGCGGGGTACGCGGCGTGGCCTCGGCCAGCGCCGAAGACATTGCCACTGTCGATGGCATCTCGCGCGAACTGGCCGACAACATCTATCGGGCCCTGCACTGAGCTGGTGCAGCGTGCCACAATTGCCTCATGTTTTTGACCATTCCAACGATCATGACTTGGGCGCGCATCGTCGCGATCCCCCTGATTGTTGGTGTCTTTTACCTGCCGATTGAGCCAGCCAGCCGTAATTTGGTGGCCACGGTGATGTTTGTGGTGTTTGCCGCCACCGACTGGCTCGATGGTTACCTGGCGCGCAAGCTCAACCAGGTGTCCGCGTTTGGTGCTTTTCTGGACCCTGTGGCTGATAAATTCCTGGTTTGCGCCTGTGTGCTGGTGCTGGTGCATCTGGGGCGCACCGACGTGTTTGTTGCGCTGATCATCATTGGGCGGGAAATTGCGATTTCGGCGTTGCGCGAGTGGATGGCCCAAATTGGCGCCGCCCGCAGCGTGGCGGTCCACATGATAGGCAAGCTCAAGACCGTGGTGCAAATGGTGGCCATCGGCCTCCTGTTGTTTGACGGCATGTTGCTGGGACTGATCGACACCCACTTCTGGGGCGTTTGGCTGATCTGGATCGCTGCGGTGATGACGGTGTGGTCCATGATCTACTACCTGCAGAAGGCGCTGCCTGAAATCAGGGCCCGCGCACGGTGAGTCAGGCGCGCGACACGGCCCTGATCCGGGCGATGCCGGCAGTGTTTGTGCTGATCTGGAGCACCGGCTTCATCGTGGCGCGCTATGGCATGCCCCACGCGCCACCCATGAAGTTTCTGGCGGTCCGTTTTGCCTTGTCCATCCTGTGTTTTCTGCCCTGGATCGCGCTGGCCGGCGTGGCTTGGCCCGGCAAGCGGGCCCAGTGGGGCCATTTGGCCGTGGCCGGTGTCCTGATGCACGCCTGCTATCTGGGTGGGGTGTGGGCGGCCATCCGTGCCGGCATGGGCTCCGGGCTGTCTGCCCTGATTGTTGGTTTGCAGCCGGTGCTGACGGCTGTCTGGTTGTCGGCCACCGGTGGTGCCGTGTCGCGGCGGCAGTGGCTTGGTCTGAGTCTCGGCTTGGGCGGTTTGTTGCTGGTGGTGTCGGGTAAATTGGGCGCGGGGTCCGAGGCCGACGGCAGTAACCTGGTCCTGGCTGTGGGCGCCTTGCTCGGCATCACGCTGGGCACGCTGTACCAAAAACGGTTTGTTGCGCCCTGCGATGTGCGCAGTGCCAATGTCATTCAGTTGACCGCAGCGCTGCTGGTCACGCTGCCCTTTGCCGCCCTGGAGCCGGTCGCCATGAACTGGAACCCTGAACTGGTGTCTGCCATGGCTTGGTCGGTGCTGGTCATGACCCTGGGCGGTAGCTCGCTGCTGTACCTGCTGATCCAGCGTGGTGCCGCGACCTCGGTCACCAGTCTGATGTACCTGGTGCCCCCATCGACCGCTCTCATCGCCTATCTGCTGTTTGGCGAGGCCATCACACTGGCCACCGTGGCGGGTACCGTGCTGACGGCAGTGGGGGTGGCGCTGGTGGCGCGCCAGGCCCAGCCATCTTTGCCACCCGACCTCATTCAAAAGGAGCGCTCATGAGTAGCCAGAGAATTGCGGTAATTGCCGGTGACGGCATCGGCAAAGAGGTCATGCCCGAGGGCTTGCGCGTGCTGGATGCCGCCGCCCGCAAGTTCGGGCTAGACCTGCACTTTGACCACTTCGACTTTTCCAGCTGGGACTACTTTGAGCGGCACGGCAAGATGCTGCCAGACAACTGGAAAGACCTCATTGGCGGCCATGACGCCATCTACTTCGGTGCAGTGGGGTGGCCTGAAAAAATTGCGGATCACGTCTCCCTCTGGGGCTCATTGCTGCTGTTTCGCCGTGAATTCGACCAATATGTCAACTTGCGCCCGGCGCGGCTGATGCCAGGCATCATGGCGCCGGTGGTGCGGCGCGACGGCAGCCGCCGCGCGCCGGGCGAGATCGACATGTACATCGTGCGGGAGAACACAGAAGGCGAGTACTCCAGCATTGGTGGGCGCATGTTTCCTGGCACCGAACGCGAGATCGTGATGCAGGAGACTGTGATGTCGCGCATCGGCGTTGACCGCGTCCTGAAGTTCGCCTTTGAACTGGCGCAGTCACGCCCCAAGAAGCACCTGACCAGCGCGACCAAGTCCAACGGCATCGCCATCACCATGCCTTACTGGGATGAGCGGGTGGCCGAGATGGCTCGCCATTACCCGGATGTGCAGGTGGACAAATTCCACATCGACATCCTGACCGCACATTTTGTTCAGCGGCCTGATTTTTTTGATGTGGTGGTGGCCAGTAACCTGTTTGGTGACATCCTCAGCGACCTGGGTCCCGCCTGCACCGGCACCATCGGGATTGCCCCCAGCGCCAATTTGAACCCGCAGAGGTTGTTTCCGTCGCTGTTTGAGCCGGTGCACGGGTCAGC
Organism: Betaproteobacteria bacterium; assembly: GCA_037134215.1. Classification (GTDB taxonomy): domain Bacteria; phylum Pseudomonadota; class Gammaproteobacteria; order Burkholderiales; family Burkholderiaceae_C; genus Rhodoferax. The sequence goes on along the minus strand of JBAXMQ010000024.1, from coordinate 2,858 downwards.
CCCTGACATCGCCGGCAAAGGCATTGCCAATCCCATCGGTCAGATCTGGTGTGGCGCCCTGATGCTCGATTTTCTGGGCCATAAGGCCGCCCATGATGCGGTTTTGAAGGCGATTGAAACTGTACTGGAGCCCGCCAGTGGTGCACCGCGTACTCCGGATTTAGGTGGTCATGCCGGCACGGCGGATCTGGGGCGCGCCATCGCGGCGGCGGTCTGAATCGGGGCTGTTGCGCGTGCTTTTGACGCGGTCAAAACCGACTAGAATCAACGGCGTTCTACAACCCTTGGGGTTTTTACTGTGAATAAAACCGAACTGATTGATCACATCGCCCAGCAGGCAGATATCTCCAAGGCGGCTGCAACGCGTGCCTTGGAGTCCACGATCAGCGCAGTGAAGGCGACCCTGAAAAAGGGGGGCTCGGTGTCTCTCGTGGGTTTTGGCACCTTTGCCGTGGGCAAACGGGCCCCACGCGTTGGCCGCAACCCCCGCACCGGCGAGGCGATCAAGATCAAGTCGGCCAAAGTACCCAAATTCCGTCCAGGCAAGGCGTTGAAAGACGCCCTGAACTGAGCCCCTGTCAACTGGTTTCGGTGGGGTGCTTAGCTCAGTTGGTAGAGCGGCGCCCTTACAAGGCGTAGGTCGGCGGTTCGAGCCCGTCAGCACCCACCAACCACCCAAGGCGAACATGAAGTTCGCCTTTTTTTGTTTTGCTACTGGAGACTGCGCGCATGTTTGATTTTGTCCGCAAGCACACGAAGATCATGATGTTTCTGATGTTCTTGCTGATCATCCCGTCCTTTGTGCTATTCGGCATCGATGGGTATAACCGTTACCGCGACAAGGGCGAGGTGGTTGCACAGGTGGGCGGACACGGCATTACCCAGGCGGAATGGGACGCCGCGCACAAGTCAGAAACCGACAGGCTGCGGGCGTCCATGCCCAACCTGGACCCCAAATTGCTGGACTCGCCCGAGGCACGCTTTGCGACCCTGGAGCGTCTGGTCAAAGACCAGGTGCTGACTCAAACTGCCGATACCTTGCGATTGACAACCAGTGACACGCGTTTGGCCAGAGACCTACAGGAGAACCCGACGATTGCGGCTTTGCGTCGCCCGGATGGGTCGCTGGATATGGCGCGATACAGCCAACTGGTGGCGGCCCAGGGCCTGACGCCTGAAGGCTTTGAGGCCCGCGTGCGCCAGGATATTTCGGTCCGCCAGGTCGAAGCCGGCGTGATCGGATCCGGCTTTGCGCCAGCAGCCATGGCGGACCTGGCCCTGAACGCGTTTTTTGAGCGGCGGGAGGTACAGATAGCCTACTTCGCCACCCCGGAGTACGCCACCAAGGTCAACCCCAGTGAGGCGGAACTGGAGGCCTATTTCAAAGCCAACGCCAACCTGTTTCAGGCGCCCGAGGAGGCCAGCATTGAGTACCTGGTGATGGATCTGGACGCGGTGAAGAAGTCCATCACCATCAGCGAGGCCGACCTCAAGACTTACTACGAACAAAATGCCGCCAGACTGAGCGGCAAAGAGGAGCGCCGGGCCAGTCACATTCTGATCAACGCAGCCAAGGGCCAGCCCGAGGTCGAACGCCAGAAAGCCAAGGCCAAAGCCGAAGAATTGCTGCAACAGGCGCGCAAAGCACCCGATAAATTCGCGGATCTGGCCAAAAAGAACTCGCAAGACAATGGCTCGGTCGCGAATGGCGGTGACTTGGACTTTTTCGCACGTGGCGCCATGGTCAAACCGTTTGAGGATGCCGCCTTCGCCTTGACCAAGGGGGCCATTTCAGACGTCGTCGAGTCTGACTTCGGTTACCACATCATCAAGCTGACCGATGTCAAGACGCCGACACAGCGGAGTTTTGAGGAACTTCGTGCCGGCATTGAGGCCGACCTCAAGACCCAGCAGGCCCAGCGCAAATTTGCCGAGAACGCAGAACTTTTCACCAACGGTGTCTATGAACAGTCCGACAGCCTCAAGCCGGTGGCCGACAAACTGAAGCTCGACATCCGGAGCGCCGAGCACGTGACTCGCCAGGCGGCGAAGGGCGTCAGCGGTGCATTGGCAAACCCGAAGTTCCTGACTGCCCTGTTTGCACCGGACGCCGTTGAGAAAAAGCGCAACACGGAGGCGGTGGAAATCGCCCCCAACCAATTGGCAGCCGGGCGAATCGTGAAGCACACGCCAGCTCGCACCCTCCCGCTGGCTGAGGTGCGGACTGCCGTGCGTGATCGCTTGGTGGCGGCTGGCGCTGCAGAGTTGGCTAAAAAAGAGGGCGCCGCGAAGTTGGCGGCTTGGAAAGCGACTCCGGACAGCGCGGTATGGCCGGCGGCGGTGACCGTGTCGCGGGACCAGTCGCAGAACCTGTCGCCCGTGTTGCTCAAAGCCATCTTGAAGGCAGATGCGGCAGCTTTGCCTGCTTTGATGGGGGTTGATTTAGGGAACCAGGGTTATGCGGTGGTGCGTTTGAACAAGACCGTATCCCGTCCGGTGCCCAATGAAGTCGGACTCAAACAGGATCGCGGCCAATACGCGCAATGGTGGACCGGCGCTGAAAACCAGGCCTATTACGGTGTGCTGAAGGAGCGAGTCAAGGTGGACATACGCGCGCCCAAGCCGTCTGCCACTGGGACTGGTCCGGCTGGTCCTGCCGTCAAATGACCGAATGGCGCCGTTACTTCACCAGGCCTGCCGACGAGTAAGATCGCGCGCTATAATTATTTTTCTACGGTGGCTGTAGCTCAGTTGGTAGAGTCCAGGATTGTGATTCCTGTTGTCGTGGGTTCGAGCCCCATCAGCCACCCCAGTTAAAGCCTTGCGGCACATAGAAAGCCTGCTACGGAAACGATAGC
>JBAXMQ010000023.1:0-33360 GCA_037134215.1 Betaproteobacteria bacterium | reverse complement strand
GTACCAAGGTTCAACCGGATTTGGCGTGCTGGAGGGCGATCGGGTGCGCTGTTACCAGGGTGACATGTTCGGCACGCCTGTCGCCACGCAGACCTTGCTGGCGCTGGCCGACTTGCGCTGGCTACCGCCCTGTGAGCCCGGCAAGATCATCGGCCTGTGGAATAACTTCCGCGCTGCCGCCGAGAAAAACGGTTGGGCGGAGCCGGCAGAGCCGCTGTATTTTCTGAAGTCTCCTGCCAGTGCGGCGGGGCACTTGCAGCCCATTGCTGTGCCTGCCAGCTACAGCGGCAGGGTCATCTATGAGGGTGAACTGGTGGTGGTGATCGGCAAGACGGCCCGGTCGGTGGATGTGCAGCACGCAGCGGAACATGTTTTCGGTTACACCTGTGGCAATGACCTCACAGCGCTTGAGCTGCTGCACCGTGATGCCTCCTTTGCCCAGTGGACGCGGGCCAAAAGTTTTGACGGTTTTGCGGCGTTTGGTCCTGTCGTAGAGACCGAATTCACCCCAGCGGCAAGCCACCTGCGCACGCTGGTCGGTGGGCGCGAACGGCAGAACTTTGCCCTGTCAGACATGTTCTTCAGCCCTCTGGAGCTGGTGTCAAGGATTTCGCACGACATGACGCTCGAGCCTGGCGACCTCATCTTCTGCGGCACATCCTTGGGTGCATTGCCCATGAAAGCTGGGACCACCGTGGACGTGGTGGTCGACGGTATTGGCACCCTGTCCAACCAGTACGGTTGAGCCCCTAGCTGGCGACCTGAAGGTGTCCCTTATGGCTGGCTAATGTGTGGGCCAGCAATTGCGTTGCCGCAAAGATGGCGTCAATCGTCGGCGTTGGCGTTTCAGTGATGCGGCCGAGTTCAACCACCGAGCCCACCAGCGCGTCGAGTTCGAGGGCGCGGCCATGTTCGACGTCCTGCAGCATGGACGTTTTGTGCGCACCTACTGCCTGGGCGCCGGCGATGCGTTTTTCCAGTGAAATTTTGAACACCACCCCCAGCTTTTCAGCCACTGTTTGCGCTTCGGTCATCATGTTTGCGGCCAGTAAACGCGAGGGGTTAAAGGTGCAAATGTCTTCCAAAGTGGCGTGCGTCAAGGCAGAGATCGGGTTGAAGCTGAGGTTACCCCATAGCTTGAGCCATATCTCGCCTCTGATGTCGCGGGACACCGGGGCTTTGAAGCCTGCACGCATCATGGCCTGGGACAGTGCCTCGATGCGTTCACTGCGGCTGCCATCGAGTTCTCCCAACGTGAACCGATTGCCTTCGATCACGCGGACCACACCCGGCGCAACCAACTCGGCCGCCGGGTACACCACGCTGCCGATGATGCGCTCGCTTGGGATGCATGATGCGATTCGGCCGCCCGGGTCGACACTTTCAAGGCCACGACCCTCATGAGCGCCGGCCAGCCGATGGAAGTACCACCAGGGAATGCCATTGATCATGGTGACGACCATGGTATTTGGCCCCAGAAGCGCCTGCAGATCGGGCAGCAGATCGCCGACCTGGTGTGCCTTGACGGTCAACAGGACGGCATCTTGAGGGCCAGCATCTGCCATACGCTGGACAGCGCGCACACCGGGCGCGTGCTCGTCGCTGCCATCCTCCAGGATCAGTCGAAAACCATTTTTTTCAATGGCAGCAAGGTTTTGGTTACGTGCAATGAACGTGACCTCCTCTCCCGCGTTGGACAGCTTGGCACCCAAGTAGCCCCCGATGGCTCCGGCGCCGACGATGGCAATTTTCATGTCAGAACCTCGGCTCAGCCTGCTCGCTTGCGCGAACTGCTTTTGAACGATGACAAAAGTGGCCAGACCAGCATCAATATGGCCAACCCGGCGATGGAGCCCACCAGCGGGTTGGACCAAAATATCGCCAGCGAGCCCTGGGACAGCAGCATGGATTGCCGGAAACTCGCTTCGGCCATATCGCCGAGAACCAAGGCCAGGACCAGCGGCGCCATCGGGTATTTCAGCTTCTTGAAGAGATAGCCCACCACGCCAAACACCAGCATCATGACCACATCAAACATCGAGCTGTGCACCGTGTAGGCGCCAATCGCGCATATCACCACGATCACTGGGGCAATCACCGAAAACGGAATTCGCAAAAATGCCGCCCAAAATGGCACGGTGGTCAGCACGACCAACAGACCCACGAGGTTGCCCAGGTACATCGAAGCGATCAGGCCCCAGACAAAGTCTTTGTGTTCAACAAAGAGCATGGGGCCGGGTTGCAGGCCCCAGATCATCAGCCCGCCCAGCAGGACAGCGGCGGTTGGTGATCCTGGGATGCCCAAGGTCAACATGGGCAACAAGGCTGATGTGCCAGCAGCATGAGCCGCTGTTTCGGGGGCCAACACGCCCTCGATCTGGCCCTTGCCAAATGAGTCAGGTTCTTTCGACATCCGTCGGGCAATGCCATAGCTCATGAAAGAGGCCGGTGTGGCGCCGCCCGGTGTGATCCCCATCCAGCAACCCACAGCGGTGGAGCGCAGGAAAGTCATCCAATATTGGGGCAACTGTTTCCAGGTCTGCAAGACCACCCTCAAGTTCAGTTTGGCACTCTTGCCCTTGAAGGCGAGCCCTTCTTCCATGGTCAGAAGGATTTCTCCGATACCAAACAGCCCGATCACGGCGATCAGGAAGTCAAAGCCCTTGAGCAGTTCCGGAAACCCGAAGGTCATTCGCAATTGCCCGGTCACCGTGTCCATACCAACGGCGGCCAGGGCAAAGCCCAGCATCATGGAAGCAATCACCTTGGCTGGTGGTTCCTTGCTCATGCCAACAAAGCTGCAAAACGTCAGCAACTGCACGGCGAAATACTCCGCTGGGCCAAACCGCAGTGCAAACTTTGCCAGGAGCGGTGCGAGAAAGGTGATCAGCGCCACAGCGATCAAGGCGCCCACAAAGGACGACGTGAACGCGGCTGTCAGCGCCTGTGCCGCACGACCTTGCTGGGCCATGGGATAGCCGTCAAAGGTGGTTGCCACCGACCAGGGCTCTCCGGGGATGTTGAACAAAATCGACGTGATCGCTCCGCCAAACAGTGCGCCCCAGTAAATGCAGGACAACATGATGATGGCCGATGTCGGGTTCATCGAAAATGTGAGCGGCAGCAGGATGGCAATGCCGTTGGCCCCGCCAAGTCCAGGCAATACGCCGATCAAAATACCCAGGGTGATGCCGACCAGCATGTAGGCCACGTTGGGCAGCGTCATGGCAACGCTGAACCCCTGCATGAGGTTGTTGATTTCGTCCATCAGAAGCCCAGCCAAGTTTCGATGGGCCCCTTGGGCAAGGGCACCAGGAACCATCGCTCAAAAACGATAAAAAAAGCGAAGGGCACGGCAATGGACACACCGGTGGTGGGCAACCACCCAAACTTGCCGTAGCGCCGCATGAAGTAGCCGATGAGCAAGGCTGACGGCAGATAAATGCCCAGCCAGACCATCGCCACGACATACACAGTCATGGGGAGCAGCATCGCAAAGACGGTTGCCAATTGCTCCTGTTCTGCAAATACGGCTGCTTTGGCGCGCCACTTCAGCAAGGTCGACACGAAGATCGTCCCGCTGGAAGCCAGCAGCAGCAATCCGATGTAAAACGGAAAATAGCCTGCGCGCGGACCGTCGTCTGCCCAGTCGATGCCTACCCGCAAGCTGTCCCGGATCACGAGGCCGGCTGCCACCATCAAGAGGGCTGCCACCACCAACTCCGGACCGCGTTCCTTTAAGGGGGACTTTTCAGAGCTATCCTGTGGATTGGGTTGGTTGCTCATACCGAGCTCTAGTTGGCCAAAAAGCCGGCATCGCGCATCAGAACCCGGTGAGCCTGCTCGTTCTGACCCAGCCAGTTGACGTACGCCTCGCCGCTCATGAAGGTCTGCTTGAAAGCACCCTTTTCCATGAAATCTTTCCATTCAGGCAGGGACCGCACTTTGTTGAACAGGTCCACGTAGTACTTCACCTGGTCCGGTGTCACACCTGGCGGCATGAAGATACCGCGCAACATCAGGTACTCGACGGGCAGGCCGGCCGACGTGCAGGTGGGAACATCGTTCCAAGACTGGGTGGTGGTGAGCTTGGCCTTGTAGGGCAGACGATCTTTGTCCATGACACACAGGGGCCGCAGCGCGCCGGAACGCCAGTGGGACTCAGCTTCAATGGGGTTGTTCACCGTCGAATCGATGTGCTTGCCCACCAGTTGAACCGCGACATCACCGCCGCCCTTGAGCGGGATGTAAACCATTTTCTTGCCGACTGCTTTTTCCATCAGCACCGTGATGATCTGGTCTTCCTGTTTTGATCCGGTCCCGCCCATCTTGAAAGTCTTGTCGGGCTGCGCCTTGATGGCCGTGAGGTAATCCTTGGTGGTCTTGTACGACGTGTCCTGGTTCACCCAAAGAATGAACTGGTCCAGCGCAAGCATGGACACGGGGGTCAAGTCGCGCCAGTTAAAAGGCACCCCAGTGGCAAGCGGCGTGGTGAACAGGTTGGACAGGGTGATAACGATCTTGTGCCCATTGCCTTTGTCCCCTTTGACATCCAGGAAGCCCTCAGCCCCCGCGCCACCGGCTTTGTTGACGACGATGATGGGTTGCGGGCTGAGCTTGTTTTTCGCTACAACGCCCTGGAGAAAGCGTGCCATCTGGTCAGCACCACCACCGGTCCCAGCGGGAACCACAAACTCAATCGGTTTTGTTGGCTCCCAGGCTTGTGCGGGCAGTGCGGCCAATGCGCAAATGCCGATGAAGATGCTCGAAAGTGCGCCCAAACGGGTTCGTAGATTCATGGAAGCTCCTTGTTGTTGAGAACGTTGTCGAAATGTGTTGAAGTCTTTTGTGGGCGGAAAAAAATCAAGCCAGTCCGAGCTTGGCCGCCAAGCCAATGCGTTGCAGCTTGCCCGTCGCTCCCTTCGGGATTTCATCCATGAAGAGAATTTTCTTGGGTACTTTGTACTCAGCGGCACGGCTGCTGACAAACGCCTGAAGCTCGCGTTCGGTGACTTGCTGGCCTTCCCGCAATACCACCACGGCGGCCACTTCCTCGCCCAACTTGGGGTGCGGCATGCCAAAACAGACGACCTGGGCTACAGCGGCATGGTCCATCAAAATCTCGTCGACCTCCCTGGGACTGACTTTTTCACCGCCGCGATTGATGATTTCTTTGAGGCGCCCGGTGATGCTGATGTAGCCTTCATCGTCCATGACACCCTGGTCACCGGTCCGGAACCAGCCGTTTTCAAAGGCTTCTTCATTGGCCTTTGGGTTGTTTTCGTAGCCCGCAGTGACATTGGCGCCACGGATCACGATCTCGCCGGTTCCACCGCGCGGCAGGAGCGAGCCATCGTTGTCCATGATGGCGATTTCCGGCCCGGCGGCAATGCCCACTTTGCCTGGTTTGCGCACGGCTGGGGGCATCGGGTTGCACGCCATCTGGTGGGTCGCCTCTGTCATGCCGTAGGCTTCAATCAGCGGCGCACCAAAAATTTGTTCCAGTTCGGCGATCACCTGGGGCGGCATGGAAGACGACGAGGAGCGCAGAAAGCGCAGGGGATTGCGGGCGATGATGTCCTGGTTACCTTTGGCGCGGCTCACGATGGCTTGGTGCATCGTCGGCACCGCGGTATACCAAGTGGGTTTCGCCTCGTCCATCCAACTGAAAAACTTCAGTGCATTGAAACCCGGTGTGCAAAACACCTGGGAGCCTGCTGCCAGAGGCGCCAGTACCCCAGCGATCAGGCCATGAATGTGAAACAAGGGCATCACATTCAGACCACAGTCCTGGGCTGTGAACTGCAGCGAATTGCGAATGTTGGTGGCCGAGGCCACCAGGTTGCTCTGCGACAGGGGCACGATTTTGGGTCTTGACGTGGTGCCCGAGGTGTGCAGCACCATGGAAATATCGCCGGGCTCGGCGTAGCCCGTGCGTTCTGCCTGCCCAGTCGCATTGCCGCCATCCCGTGGCTGCAAGTTGAAATAGCCTGCACCCCGCTCTGAGTCTGGGACCAGGTCAATGACGCGGACCCCCATTTTCTGGGCCACATCCACGGCCGCCGAGATGCTGCCTTTTTCGACAATCAGTGCCCGCGCGTGCAGGTCGGACAGATAAAACTCGAATTCGTCGGCGCGATACGCGGGATTGAGCGGCGCGCTGGTCACGCCGCTGGCACATGCCATGAAGCAAGTTGCCATCTCCGGGCCATTGGGCAGCACGATGGCCACCCGGTCGTTGCGGCCTATGCCCATGGCGTTGAGTTGTGCGATCGTTTCTGCGATCAGGCTGCGCAAGGCGCCAAAGCCCAGCGGCGATTTCCCGGGAGCGGAAATCGCGGGGGCGTCGTCGGCGCCAGTGGCCAACAGGTCGCGCAACACAAATGTCATGGCTGGATACTCCAATGAGGTTAACCCTTAATTTTTACACCGTTCAGCTCGTAAGGAATACAGGGGAAGCCCTAGGGTCTGTCACGTGAGCGATCGGTTCAAAGGAAATGTTGTGCCTGTCCAACGCCTGATGTTGAAACTGCACCTTGGCCTTGAGCTTCTTTATCGACTGCTTCCACATCAGCTCGCAGATAGGCGAAGTAGGCCGCCAACGCTCTGGGTTTGGCGCACCGGGACATGACCCTGGCACGGCATCGCCGCTCCATGGGGCAGTTCGATTTGATCTGAGTCGCTAGCGCGTTCTGCGCGTGCCGTCGATGGTGAACATCACGCACACCCGCTGAGCATCCAACTGAAAACCACAGCGGCCAAGCAGACGCTGGGACGCTGGGTTGTCACCGGCCGATGCTGCAGTGAAGCCGGCGGTGCTGGCGTGCCCTGCAGCTGCTTGGACCAGAGCGGCTGACATGCGTGCGCCTAAAGCCCGTTGGCGTGCGGTGGGGTCAACACTCCCCATGCCCAGGTGGGCGTAGCCCTGCCAGGGGCCTTGCTCGCAGTGACCCCAGAGTAAATTACCTGTTCCGGCGATCTGCCCGTCCGAATTTCTGGATATTGCCAGCAGCCCCGGCACCACCTGACCCCGCAATGTCTGCTCATCTGCGGGCATGACGCCGCACTGCTGCATCAGTGCGCGGGATTGCTGAGTCAGCTCCGCACCCCAGTCGGATTGAATGGCGATGTCTGCGCACTGGGTATCGGTCGCCTGCAAGATGGCCGCGGTGCTCGCCAGTGCTTCTGGCAGAGTCGCGTGGTACAGCTGCCAGACATGGGCTTGTGCTTGAAGGCCAGCGGCCTCAAGTGCACTTGAAAAATCTTTGACAACTGCTCGGGTGTGTCCAAACAGGCCCAACGTACCGTCTTTGCGCAGCAGGTCGATGGCCTGCGCTCGGCCAAAGCGTGCCACATCATCCAACACGGCAAAACGGCCGGTGTGCTGCTGACCTGGCGTGCGCGGCTTTTGCATGGCTTGGATTAATTGACCGGCGCTGCGCAGCCGACTAATCGGGCGTCAGCAGATCGAAGTCTGCCTCGCCCACTCGGTCTCGCAGCATGGCGGCGCGGGCACAGGGTTGCGGTGTCATGGTTCAGTCTATCCTGGCGCCGGAAAAGCGGATGGCTTCGCCCCATTTTTTGATTTCGGTCTCCTCATAAGCCGTGAGCTCGGCCGAGCCCAAGTAACGGGGCAGGGCACCGGCGCTGGCGAAGCGTTGCGCGGTCTCGGGGCTCTCCAGCACCTTGGCCACGGCCTCCTGCAGCCGCTGCGTGATGGCGGGTGGCAGGCCCTTGGGAGCGTACAAGGCGATCCAGCCCGGGGTATCAAAGCCTTTGAGGCCCGCTGCAGCGCCCGCTTCGCTCAAAGTGGGCACCCCAGGCAAGGCGTCGCTGCGGCCAATGCCGGCAATGCCCAGCGCCTTGACTTTGCCTGAACGAATCTGCGGCCCGCTGGCCGCGATGGAGTCAAACATCAGGGGAACCTGGCCAGCCATCACGTCTTGCAGGGCGGGGGCCGAGCCCCGATACGGAATGTGCGTGATGAAGACGCCAGCCCGGCTTTTCAAAAGCTCCATGGCCAAGTGGTTGGTGACGCCGTTGCCGCCCGAGGCGTAGTTCAGTTGGCCCGGGCGGGCTTTCGCGTAGGTAATCAGCTCTGCGACTGTGTTGTAGGGGGCGGCGGGATGGGCCACCAGCACGATGCCGATGCTGGCAATGTGGGCGATAGGGGTAAAGTCTCGCGCGCCGTAAGGCCGTTTGTCGTACAGCAGCGGCGCGATAGTCTGGGTGGACGTGCTACCCACCAACAGGGTGTAGCCGTCGGCGGGGGACTGCAGCATGCCCTGACTGGCGACCACGCCGCCTGCGCCTGGCTTGTTGTCGATCACGAAGGGCTGCCCCAATTGGTTTGCCAGACCCTGGGCGAGTACCCTGGCAAACACATCGGTGCCGCCGCCAGCTGGAAAGCCGACCACCAATTTCACTGGTTTGAGCGGGTAGTCGGTCTGCGCCATGGCAGCGGGCGCGAAAAGGCCTGTCACCAGTGCCAGGAGGCCCAGCGCTTTCACAAATCGGCGACGCCCCTCGGCCCGAGGCTGCCTGATCAGAGCCTTCAAAGCATCATTAAACTTGGACTTTGGATTCATGACACGTCCTGAGGATCGTTGAAAAAGCAGCATTCATTATGTCGCGTGATCACCCAGTCACGTGCTGTCGCGCTCCACGATGCTGAAGCCAAGGTCGACCAAGGTCTGTGTGTGGGCCCCGCCTTGAATCAGCGCAACCAACATATTGGCGGCCGCCTCTCCGATGCCTGCCCTTGGGGTTCGAACCGTGGTCAATGTCGGCAACATCTGATCGCTGCCGGTCAAATCGTTGAATCCGGCAATGGCCACACGTGCAGGTACCGGAATACCCAGCCGCAAGGCCGCGAGCAGCGCCCCTTGGGCCAGGTCGTCGTTGCAAAAAAATATCGCATCCACAGGCGGCTTGCTCTGCATGATCTGCTCAAACATGGCGCCACCGAGCGCCAAGGAGGAGGAGGCGGGGTTCAGCCATTCCAAGCTGGAGTCATACAGGCCCTGCGCTTGCAAGGCGAGTCGCCAACCGTCCCGCCGTTGCATCACCCGTGCATCAAGTTGCGCGCCGGCGAAGGCGATGCGTTGCCGGCCTTTCGAGATCAGCAGGCGCGTCAGTGCTGCCCCAGCGTCGGTTTGGCGGAACCCGACGCAGTAGGGTGGGTTGGGCGCATTCGGGCTTGGCAGGTCCATCAGGTGAACAGCGGGTACCCGGGTTTGCGCTATCAAGGCACGCGTGGCAGCGTTCTGATCCAGACCCGTGATCAACAGGCCGGCGGGTCGGTGCAGCAGTTGCTCGCGCAGCAACTGCTCCTCCTGGGCGTCATCGTAGTGCGTCACGCCGATCAGTGTCTGAAACCCGGCAGCGCGCAGCGTACGCTGCGCGGCACCCAAAAGGTCGACAAAAAGCGCATTGGACAACATGGGAATCAGCAGCGCGACGTGGTCGCTGCGTTGGGAGGCCAGGGCCCTTGCCGCAGGGTCCGGCACATAACCCAGTTGGGTGGACGCCAGCGTCACCCGCTTGACCAAGGCCGGATCGACTGACCGCTCGCCACGAAGCGCTCGTGAGACTGTGATCGGGCTCACCCCGGCGATGCGAGCGACATCACTCAGCGTGACACGGCCGGTGGAGCGTTTGCGTTGCACAGGGGCGCGCATGACTTTTCAGGGTAAGTACTGAGCGGACCCGGGCCTCCGGGTGACTAAGATAGCGCTATCCAAGGGTCGACCATTCCATGCACCTCATTATGCGCTGGCGGCTCCGGGGATCCAAGGAGCATTGGCGTTGTCAAAACCTGAGATATTGGCGGTGGCCAATGTTCACCCGCTTTACCTGAAAGCCTTGAAGGAGGTTTTTGTTGTCCACGATTGCGCGCATGAAGGCAGCCCGGCTGCCTTTGCAGAACTGGCGCCGAACATCGTGGGCATTGCTGCGGGGGGGGAGTCCATTGTTTCGGCGTCTTTGTTGTCGCAATTGCCCAACTTGAAACTGGTGTCGGTGTTCGGCGTTGGCTATGACGGCATAGACGTTCAGGCCGCTGTGGACCGGGGCGTGATGGTCACCCACACGCCTGGGGTACTCACGGATGACGTTGCTGATCTCGCGATGGGCCTCGTATTGGCGGTCAGCCGCCAGATCGTGCAAGCAGACCAGTTTGTCAGAAGCGGACGTTGGCCCCAAGGCCCCATGCCGCTGGGCAGAAAGGTGTCCGGAGCCCGGATGGGTATCGTTGGACTGGGTCGAATTGGAACGGCCATTGCCCGGCGGGCGCTCGCCTTTGATATGTCTGTGGCCTACACCGCGCGCACCGAAAAGCCGGATTCCGGTTTCCGCTTTCATGCCTCGGTCACCCAGTTGGCGGCCGAGGTTGATTTTTTGGTGGTCATCACCCCCGGCGGGCAGGGTACCCGCCACCTGATCAATGCCGAAGTCTTGTCTGCCTTGGGCCCCAAGGGCTACTTGATCAATGTGGCGCGCGGCAGTGTCGTGGATGAGTTGGCCCTGATCAATGCCTTGCAGGATGGGCTGATTGCCGGGGCCGGACTGGATGTGTTCGCGGCCGAACCTCGGGTGCCCGAAGTGCTGTGGCAGATGCCTAATGTGGTGCTGACCCCGCACATGGCCAGTGCCACGCACCAGACTCGGCGCGCCATGGCTGACTTGGCCTTCGCCAATATGCAGGCCGGTGTGGCGCTCAAGCCGCTGTTGACCCCGGTGCCGGAATGCCTGGCTCATCTGAGTTCTTGAGACGGGACAGGCGTGCAGCCCGATCGCATTCACGGCCTTGGCCTTGCCCCTCAGATTGTGGTGATGGGCGTGTCAGGCAGTGGCAAATCGACGCTTGCCGCCAGGCTGGCGAGCGAGCTTGGTCTGCGCATGGTGGACGGTGATGACCTGCATCTTCCTGCAAGCGTGGCCAAGATGCGAGCCGGCATCGCGCTTGAAGATGCCGACCGTTGGCCGTGGCTGGAACGTATCGGGCAATACCTCCGCGAAGCCGGCGAGCATCCGGCAAATGGTCGCATCGTGGCCTGTTCGGCGCTCAAACGGGCCTACCGCAATCACATTCGCCAGCTTGCGCCTTCGGTGCGTTTTGTTTTTCTCGACGGCGAACCTGAATTGATCCGACAACGCATGGCGTGCCGTACCGGGCATTACATGGGCGCTGGGCTGCTTGCCAGCCAGTTGCAGACCCTGGAGCGGCCACAAGACGACGAGAGCGATGTGATTGCGCTCGATATACGGGCTGAACCAGCGCAGTTGACCGAGATGGCCGTGCGCGCCTTGGGTGCGCTCGCATCCGCCGGCAGAGCCTAAGCCGGATTCACTATGTTTTTGACCCCTCAGTTTGTGTGATTTTTTTCAACCAGGAGACAACATCATGAAAGTTTCGCGTTTACTTCTTGCCTGCCTCATGGCCAGCATCGGCAGTGCGGCCCTCGCTGCCAAGTTCAACCTCAAGCTCGGGCACGCCGTCAATGCCACCGACGGCCAGCATGCTGCCGCCATGAAGCTGGCCGAGCTCGTCAAGCAGCGGACAAACGGCGATGTCGAGATCACGGTTTATCCGGCGAACCAACTGGGCAATGATGCCGCCATGATCAACGGCACCCGTGGCGGTACGATTGACATTGTCTCCAGCGGCGCCTCCAACTTCAACGGGATTGTGGCCAACACGGCCGCACTTGAGTTGCCCTTTGTGTTCCGCAATGCGCAGCATGCCTACAACGTGCTCGATGGCTCGGTGGGTACGGCTATTCTCGAAGAGCTGTCGCCTCACAGCCTCAAGGGTCTGGCCTACTGGGAAAACGGCTGGCGCGCTTTCACCAACAACAAGCGTCCCATCCGCACGCCTGACGATGTCAAGGGCCTGAAGATCCGATCCACGGGCAACCCGTACCACATCCAGGCCTTCAAGCTGCTGGGCATGAACCCGTCGCCGATGCCTATTGCCGAGTTGTACACCGCGCTGGAGACCGGAACCTTCGATGCGCAGGAACACCCGATCAACGTCACCTGGTCGTCCAAGTTTTATGAAGTGCAAAAGCACCTGACGGTCAGTAACCATGTCTACTCGCCGCTGATCCTGGCCATGAACAAGGCCAAATTTGACAGCCTGCCGGCAAACTACCAGGCCATCATGGTCGACTCGGCGCGGGAAGCGGCCAAGTACCAGCGCGAACTCAACGCCGGCAATGCCAGCAAGGTCGTGGCTGACTTGAAGAAGTCGGGCATGCAGGTGATCGAGGTGGTCGACATGGCGCCGTTTCAGAAGCTGACCTCGGATGCCATCGCCAAATCTTTTGGCGAGAAAAATGGCACTGCGCTGCTCAAGGCGATCGAGGGTACCAAGTAACCCTGACCCAGCCGGCCCGTCTGCGATCAGGCGGCCGGCACCTCTGTCTGCCCGTGTATGAAAACTCTGACCGATCTGTTTTTCAAACTTGCCGAGATCCTGCTGGTGACCATGCTGGCCGTGATGGTCGTTATGGTGTTCGGTAATGTGGTGCTGCGTTACGGTTTTAACTCCGGCATCATCAGCTCCGAGGAACTTTCCCGATATCTCTTTATCTGGATCACCTTTCTTGGCGCGATCGTGGCCATGCGCGAAAACGCGCACCTGGGGCTGGATACGGTGGTCAGGCTGCTGCCAAGGGCCGGCAAAAAGCTGTGTTTTGCTCTCTCGAACCTGCTCATGCTGGGTTGCTGCGCCCTGATGTTTTACGGCACCTGGAAGCAGCATGGCATCAACGCCACCACCTTGTCGCCCGTCACCGAGACACCCATGAGCTGGGTTTACGGTGTCGGCTACATCGCCAGTGTGGCCATGGCGCTGCTCATTGTCGGCAAGCTGGTTCGTCTGGCCCGTGGCGAGTTCACAGACGACGACTTGATTCAGGTTCAGGACTCCGAAGACACCGCAGCGCCGCACGTGCAGGGGGCTGCGCGATGACCATTCTTGTCTTTGTCGGTTCGCTGCTGGCGGCGATGGCTCTGGGCATGCCGCTGGCGTTTTCCCTGCTGGTCTCAGGTGTGGCCTTGATGCTGCACCTGGATCTGTTTGACACCCAGATCGTGTCGCAAAATCTGATCAATGGTGCCGACAACTTTCCCCTGATGGCGGTTCCCTTTTTCATGCTCGCCGGCGAACTGATGAATGCCGGCGGCATGAGCCGGCGCATCGTCAATTCCGCCCTGGTATGGGTTGGGCACTTTCAGGGTGGCCTGGGCTATGTGGCGGTGTTTGCCGCCATCATCATGGCCAGCCTCTCGGGTTCTGCCGTGGCTGACACCGCCGCACTGGCGGCAGTCTTGATGCCCATGATGCGCAAAGCCGGTTACCGCATGGACCGGTCAGCCGGACTGATTGCCGCTGGCGGCATCATTGCCCCGGTCATCCCGCCATCGATCGGTTTTATCCTGTTTGGCGTGATCGGTGGTGTCTCTATCTCCAAGTTGTTCCTGGCCGGTATTTTTCCGGGCATCCTGATGGGGCTGGCGCTGATCGTGACTTGGTGGATCGTGGCCCGCCACGACAAAGTCGAGGTGTCGCCAAGGGTGCCACTGCCCGAAAAGCTGCGTGTGACGGCGAATGCCTTCTGGTGCTACCTGCTCGCGGTGACCATCATCGGCGGGATGAAGTTCGGCATTTTCACGCCAACAGAGGCCGCTGTGGTGGCGGTGGTGTACTCGCTGGTGGTGGGTTTGTTCATTTACCGCGAGATCAAATTTCGGGATTTGTACCGGATCACATTGACGGCTGCCAAAACGTCCGCGGTCGTGATGTTTCTGGTGGCCGCTGCGCTGGTGTCAGCCTGGTTGATCACGGTGGCCAACATCCCGGCGCAGATGGTGCAACTGCTGCAGCCTTTTATTGACAACAAGATGTTGATGATGACCATGTTGATGCTGCTGGTCCTGGTTGTGGGTACGGCGCTTGATTTTGCGCCCACGGTCTTGATCCTGACGCCGGTGTTGATGCCGCTGGTACGGCAGGCCGGCATCGATCCCGTTTACTTTGGTGTGCTGTTCATTATCAACAACGCCATTGGCCTTTTGACACCACCGGTCGGGACTGTGCTCAACGTCGTCTGCGGCGTCGGGCGCATACCGATGCACGAGGTGATCAAGGGGGTGATGCCCTTTTTGTTGTCGCAGGTGGTTGTGATGGGCTTGCTGGTTGTGTTTCCCGGCCTCGTGATGGTGCCCTTGCGCTGGTTGACCAGTTGATGCCCTATGCCTGTACTTGACTCATTCCGGCTCCATGGTCGCACCGCGCTGATCACGGGCTCTTCTGCCGGCATTGGCCTGGCGTTGGCGCGCGCCCTTGGTCAGGCCGGGGCCCACGTGATCCTCAATGGTCGCCGCGCTGACAAGCTTGAAGCGGCTGTCCAGCAGTTGCGAACAGAATCACTGGCCGTCAGCTCTTCGGTGTTCGATGTCACCGATGCCACCGATGTCCGGGCAGCCGTCGACGCCATTGAAGCGGATCTGGGGCCGATCGATGTGCTGGTGAACAATGCCGGCATGCAAATCCGCAATCCGCTGCATGAATTTGCGGATGCTGATTGGCATCTGCTCATGAAAACCAACCTCGACAGCGCGTACTTTGTGGGCAAGGCCGTAGCGCAAAAAATGATTCCGCGGGGCCGGGGGAAGATCATCAACATCTGCTCGGTGCAGAGCGAGCTGGGGCGTCCCGGCATCGCGCCCTACACCGCCAGCAAAGGTGCACTGAAAATGTTGACCAAGGGCATGGCGATTGATTGGGGCCCGCTCGGCATCAATGTCAACGGTTTAGGCCCCGGCTACTTCAAGACAGAGTTGACGGAGAAGCTGGTCGCTGATCCGTCGTTCACAGCCTGGCTGGTCGGGCGTACACCCAGCCGACGCTGGGGCGATGTGAACGAACTGGGTGGCGCCGCCGTGTTTCTTGCCAGTGATGCTGCTGCCTTCGTCAATGGCCACGTTTTGTATGTCGACGGTGGCGTCACGGCCACACTCTAAAAAAGGATCAGACGATGCGCGCCCTCATTTGTCACGCTGCCCAGGACCTGCGCCTGGAAATTGTCGATCCGCCGGCCCTGGGCGAGCAGCAATTGCTGGTCCGTGTCGCCTATGGCGGCATCTGTGGCTCCGATCTGCACTACCAACAACACGGTGGTTTTGGCACTGTCCGCATCAAGCAGCCGATGGCCTTGGGTCATGAGGTGTCCGGCATCGTCGAGTCAGTGGGCAGCAAGGTCAACGGTTTCGGGGTGGGTCAACGGATCGCAATCTCCCCCTCCAGGCCCTGCGGCAACTGCCGCTTTTGCCAATCTGGCATGCACAACCAATGCCTATCGATGCGGTTCTACGGCAGCGCCATGCCTTTTCCTCACATCCAAGGCGCGTTCTGTGAACAATTGGTGATCGACGTCCAGCAGGCGCATCCGGTGCTCGATCACCTGAGTTTGTCTGAAGCCGCCCTCGCGGAACCCCTGTCAGTTGGCTTGCACGCCATACAAAGGGCCGGGGGCGTATTGGGCAAGCAGGTGCTGGTGACTGGCTGCGGGCCGATCGGATCGCTGCTGATCGGTGCCTTGCGGCGCAGCGGTGCAGCACGGATCGTGGCCGCTGACATCACTGACCTGCCCTTGCGCTGCGCCTCCCGCATGGGCGCCGATGAAACCATCAACCTGCGCAGCGATGCGGTGGCGCTTGACCGGTACAAGGCGGACAAAGGGCAGTTTGATGCGGTGTTCGAAGCGTCGGGCAGCGCCGCCGCCTTGCTGTCAGCGCTGGATGTGATTGCGCCGCGGGGCGTGCTGGTCGCCGTCGGACTGGGAGGAGACATGAGCCTGCCCATGAACCAGATCGTGGCCAAGGAGATTGATCTGAGAGGCACCTTCCGCTTCCACGCGGAGTTTGCCACGGCGGTGCAATTTCTGAACCAAGGCCTGGTCGATGGCAAGCCGGTGATCACCGATGTCCTGCCCATGAGCCGGGCTCTGGATGCCTTTGCGCTGGCGGCAGACAAAAGTCGTTCGCTCAAAGTGCAAATCGAATTTGCCGAGCAGGGACAGGCCGCATAATGGCCCGTTGTCAGGCCAAAGCTGTGGTGCCACGCCTGACGCGATTCAAAGGCCACATTGAAAAAGACATTCCTACTCCACATCGAAGGCAAGCACCCGGAGCGCCTGCTTGAGGCCAGCAAGCACGAGGTCCGCAAATATGTGGCACGCCAACGCCGCGCATCCTTGCCCGAAGGTGTGGACTACTGGGACTTTGCCTGCAGTTTTGGCTTGTCCGAGGCCGAGGCTGCACCTGTCCATTTTGCGACACTGATTGGCCTCATGGATGCTGCTGCCAAGGCGGACGCGGCCAGTTTTTTTGTCGCTATCTTGGGGAAACATGGCCATCGCCGGCCCAAGCCTGCCCCCAATTCGGCTGCCCCTATCCCTGACGATCCGTCCTGAAACTGGGTGCTGGTCTCAAGGCCGGACAGCAGGTGTCTCGAGGGGCATGCCGGCAGCCCGCTGCGCCAGATAGAGCTCCAGCCCCAGCAATTCCTCTGAGCCGAACGCAAAGGGCGCGGCGCGCACGCCGCTCATGCAGTTGCGCAGCCGTCGCTGCAGCGTGCCCATGCCCTGCCATTCCAAGCGGTAGAGCGGGTAACCGGTGGGGTGTGCCTGCGGGATCACGGTGCCGCCCAGCAGTCGCCCGGCCTGCTGATCGTGACACTGGGCACATGACAGATCCAGTTGACCAAAGCGCTGACTGAATAGCGCTTCGCCGCGCTGGCGAAAAGCTTGGAGGCGGGGGTCTGTGTCCGGTCGAATCGACATGCCGCGAGATTGGTGGGCTACCAGGGCCTCCAGCGCGATCAGTCGTTCGTCTTGGTGGGAGAGCGTGGGTGCCAGTTGATGGCGCTGACGACACAGGTTGATGCGCTCACCCAGGTTCACGGGCTTTTGGCTTTGGTTATCAAACCGTGGGTATTGCGCCGCGACGCCTTGCAGTGAACTCACCTGACCATGGCAGCTTGCGCAGGATTTGTCTGCACTGCCCGTGTTGCGTCGCCACAGGGCGTCGCCCTCGGCTACCCAGAGCATCGCCGGGTTTTGCCTGTCATCACGCTGCATGGCCTGGGTTGTGGCGCCCATATCGGCGAAGCCCGAGCGCCGTCCCTGGCCGTCAGCGGCAGCGCTCGGCTGGGCGCTGATCACTTGCAAATCGGCCAAGATCAGTATGACGGCCCACAGGGCCTGGCGCCAATACCGCATCGGCGCTCTCAGCCAATGACCTGGAGTGGCACGGTTTCGGTTTGACTGAAGCCCTGGTCTCCCTCCCAGAGCAGGGTCAGCGTTCCACTGCCCGTGGCGCGGAACTGAAACGCCAGGTAAGGGTTGGCCGAGATGGCCGGAAACAGCTCCGCCGCGAATACCAGGTGTTGTCCGGACTCATCCGTAAAAAAGCACTTGAAATGCCGGATCAGATCGCGCGGCAGCACGACCCCGTCAGAGCCAGGCCGATAGCCGGTTTCCATCGGGTGTGCAATCAGCGTCTGGATTTCAACGGTATCGCCACGGCGTACCGATTTGGGGAGGTTGATCAGCGTGCGCGCCATGGGAAAAGCCGTTTCAATCGGTTTCAATGCAGGCCGCCAGCGTCACAAACACGTCGATCGTGTGCGACCAGCAGCTGCCGTCATTCATGCGGGCCATCGCGACCAGTTGCTGGGTGGTGGCCAACCGGATTCGGGTGGAGACCTTGGCTATGCCACTGCGTGGTCCAAGCTGGAAGCTGGCCACCTCGGTTTGCGGGTTGCGTTCGTTGAAAATGGCAATGGCCACCACGTGGTCGCTCAGGTTCATCGGGCTTTCCACCGTCACCGTGGCGGGAACCGCGTTGCCATTGTCCACCAGCTTTGCCACGTCAAGCACGACCCGGCCCGTCTGAATTCGAGCGCCAGCGGCGAACTTGGCCATGGCCTGCGTCAGTTCATCCTGGGTGGCGGCGGCTGGACGTACCAGCAGGGTCATCCCCAGTGCCAAGCTGGTCGACATGACCTGGCGCCGGTTAAGGGTGAATGGCGAAGCAAATCGAGTGCTTGGCGAAATCGGTCGGAGTGTCATGGGATGAGTGCGGCGTGGTCAGGTCAGTTTTGCAGCGTCACGAGATAGGCCACCACATCGTTGATCTGCTGATCGTTGAGCAGGGCTTGCCCGGTCCATGCAGGACCGACACGGTTCAGACCCTCGGTGCGGGCATAGGCCGGCATGATACTGTCCGGATTGAGGCTGCGCGGGTTGGCAATCCGTTGCCGCAGCTGGGCCGCCGACCAACGACTGCCAGCCCCTGCCAGGCTAGGCGCCAAGTTGCCCTGAGTACGCTCATCCCCCACGGGTGCCAAGTGGCAAAGCAGGCACAAACCAAGCTGACGGCTTGCAACGATCGCCCGGCCCCGCAGAGCATCGCCAGCCTCTGACTGCGGCGCGCCCGGGCTGCTCTGGGCCACCGCAACACCCATATGCCAAAGCAGGACGAAGGCGAGAAGGCGCCAAGCCGGCCCTGTCACGCCTTTTTCAGGCTGTGGTTTTTGAGCGGCAACTCGCGAATTCGCTTGCCGGTTGCTGCAAATATGGCGTTCAGCACAGCAGGCGCCGCAACGGCAATGGTGGGTTCACCAACACCGCCCCAGAAGCCGCCCGAGGGCATGACGATGGACTCCACGCGGGGCATGTCCGCCATCTTGACCACCTGATAGGTGTGGAAATTGTCCTGCTCCATGCGGCCGTCCTTGACCGTACAGGCTCCAAACAGCGCGGCTGACAGGCCGTAGGCAAACGAGCCCTCAACCTGCGCCTCAATCTGTTGCGGATTGACGGCATGCCCCGGGTCAGTG
Organism: Betaproteobacteria bacterium; assembly: GCA_037134215.1. Lineage (GTDB taxonomy): Bacteria > Pseudomonadota > Gammaproteobacteria > Burkholderiales > Burkholderiaceae_C > Rhodoferax. The sequence continues at coordinate 14,450 of JBAXMQ010000023.1, read as the reverse complement.
GCGGCCACAATGCGATGGATTTTGAGCTCGCCGTCATCGCTGACCGACACTTCGGCACAGGCTGCGACGTAGCTGCCGAAGCCCATCGTTTGAGCCAGACCGCGAAACACCCCTTTGGGTGCAGGCTTACCCCATCCGGCCCCGTTGGCTGCTGCATCCAGCACCGCCCGGTGCAGGGGATGACCTGCCAGCAGCTTGTGCCGGAAAGCCAAGGGGTCTTGCCCGGTGGCATGGGCCAGTTCGTCAATGAAGCACTCCACGTAAATCGTGTTCTGGTTCAAGTTGACGCCACGCCAGAAGCCGGCCGGCACATGCGGGTTGCGCATGGCGTAGTCGATGAGCAAATTGGGGAACGTGTAGCCTAGATGTCCTTCCGGACCGCTGGCCGGCAGGCCTTGGAACACGACCGGGTCTTTGCCGTCCTTGATGCTTTGGGGTGCCACCGTGGCCAGGATGGATTGGCCGGCAATACGCATGTGAAGGCCGGTGACTTGGCCCTGGGCATCGATACCGGCCGTGAGTTTGCATTGCGTCACCGGGTGGTAGCGCCCGTGCAGCATGTCTTCCTCTCGGGTCCAGATCAATTTGACCGGAATGCCGGGCATTTGCTTGGCAATGCTGACCGCCTGGCTGATCCAATCGGTGCCACCTCGCCGGCCGAAGCCGCCACCCAGCATCAGCTTGTAGACCTCGCATTTCGACGCTGGCAGGCCAGACGCCTCGGAGGCGGCAGCCAGCGCGGCCTCGCCGTTCTGGGTGGGTGTCCAGACCTCACATCGCTCGGGGGTGCCATTGGCCGACACAGTCAATTTGACCGTGGCGTTCATGGGCTCCATGGTGGCGTGGTTTTGGTGCGGCACGCCATAAACGGCCTCGATCTTGCGCACCGCGCCAGTGATCGCCTTGCGAGCGTCACCGTTTTCGTTGCCAACGGCGGCCTCAGGTGCGTCCAACGCCACCTTGAGCACTTTGGCGAATTCTTCGCTCGAAGCCTTGGCGTGCGGTCCTTCATCCCATTCGATGGGTAGGGCATCGAGCGCTGTCTTGGCGTGCCACCAGGTGTCGGCCACCACAGCGACGGCACTGTCGTTGACGCGAACGACCTTTTGAACACCCTTGCGGCCGGCAATGGCCGCAGCATCAAAGCTTTTGAGTTTGCCGCCAAATACCGGGCAATCTTTGATCGCTGCGTTCAATAGACCTGGCAACTTCAGGTCAATGCCGTACATCTGCGCCCCGGTGGTTTTGTCGACCGTATCGAGTCGGGCCAGCCGCTTGCCAGCCAGCTTCCAGTCCTTGGGGTTTTTCAGGGTTACTGCGGTTGGCTGTGTCAGCTTGCCAGCAGCGACGGCGACCTTGCCATACGTGGTGGTTCGGCCGCTGGGCACATGCGTGATGACGCTGTTGGCCGCACGACAATCGGCCGCCGAGACTTGCCATTCGTCGGCCGCTGCCTGCACCAGCATCATGCGCGCGGTGGCGCCACCTTTGCGGACGTAATCCTGGGAGTCGCGAATGCCGCGACTGCCGCCGGTGCTGAAATTGCCCCAGACCCGGTTGCGCGCCAAGCTCTGGCCGGGCGTGGGGTACTCGGTCGTGACTTTTGACCAGTCACAGTCCAACTCTTCCGCCACGAGCTGCGCCAGACCCGTCAGCGTGCCCTGGCCCATTTCCGAGCGGGCAATCCGGATCACCACCCGGTCATCTGGACGAACCACCACCCAGGCGTTCACCTCGGCCGGTTGACTTCCTTGCGCCGAGGCGTCCATGGCCCAAGGGGCGGCGATGGCAACCACGAGGCCTGTTCCTGCGGCTGCCGAGTGCCCCAGGAATTGCCGGCGGGACAGACCCGGCCGATTTTGCGTCAATGCTTTGCTCATGTGGTGCTCCCATCAGTGTGCTGAATGGCGAGGCCCGCAACTTTGGTGTTGCCACCTTTGGCCACCACCTTGATCGCGGCCCGAATGCGGTTGTAGGTGCCGCACCGGCAGATGTTGGTGATCGCGGCGTCGATGTCGGCGTCGCTAGGGTCCGGTTTTTCCTTGAGCAGGGCGACTGTCGCCATGATCATGCCGCTCTGGCAGAAGCCGCATTGGGGCACATCCAGTGCCGCCCATGCCTTTTGAACAGGGTGCAAGCCGTCGGGGGACAGGCCCTCAATCGTGATGATTTTTTCATTGGGTTGCACGGTCGAGACAGGCCTGACGCAGGAGCGGGTCGGCACACCGTCGATATGCACCGTGCAAGCGCCACACTGCGCCAGACCACAGCCGTACTTGGTGCCGGTCAGACCCAGTTGTTCACGCAACACCCACAGCAAGGGGGTATCGCCCTCGGCATCATGCTCGCGCACGACATTGTTCACAGTCAGCTTGGCCATCAGGACTCCATAAAACTGCCACTACAGGCATGGGTTTAGACAGTCGTGATCTTAGGCCCGCAGCCAGTGCGTGACCAGCGAAATCGACTTGGGGTAAACCCGACTTCGTACGTCGGGTCGGGCTCTCAGCGGGCGGGAGAAACGCTTGAATTGGCCCGCAGATCGGCCGCCAGTTCAGGCGCGGATGCATCGACGCGGCGGGCACCATCAAAGCGAGACCGCCAATAGGCGACGCCCATGTCCTCCACCCGAACCTCAGCGCCGGGCTTGGGGGAGTGAATGAATTTGCCCTCACCGACATAGATGCCAACGTGACTGAAAGCCCGGCGCATGGTGTTGAAAAAGACCAGATCGCCAGGTTGCAGGTCTGAGCGGTCTATTTTTTGAGTGCTTGCCGCCTGCTGCTCGGCGCGCCGTGGCAGGATCAGCCCGACGGTCTGCTCGTACATGGCTTTGACGAAGCCGCTGCAGTCGAATCCGGTCTCGGCAGAGTTACCGCCACGTCGGTAGGGCACACCCATGAAGCCCAGGGCCGTGAACACCAGCTCAGAGGCCTTGTTGCCAGCGCTCTGCCGCACCTGTTCAAGTCGGGTCAGCAGACCTTTTTCAGCCAACAAGCGTTCCAGGTCGTCTGCTGGCGCACTGGGGCTGGCGATGGCTTGGGAGCCATACAGCAGGGCAGCGATAAGATAGGTCCGGCGCATGCGTCAAGCATAGCGGCGCAAGGCCCGCCGTGTCAAGTTGTAAATCAGGTTAAGAATATCTTGTAACTCATTGAAAGATAGAGAAATTTTAAAAATGTTCAAAGCGCTTGTGTTAAAGAACAGTCCGTCCTTCCGGGCTTCGGTGCAGTCTGTGGACGAGTCGAGGCTGCCAACTGGCGATGTCACCGTGGCGGTGTCTTACTCGACAATCAATTACAAAGATGGCCTCGCCATCACCAACGCGGGCGCGGTTGTGCGTCAGTGGCCGATGGTGGCGGGCATCGATGGTGCCGGTACCGTCATCGAGTCTGGCCACCCGGACTGGCAGGTCGGCGACAGGGTGGTGCACAACGGCTGGGGCGTTGGCGAGGTGCACTGGGGCTGCCTGGCGGAAAAAGCCCGCCTTAAAGGGGATTGGCTGGTGCGTTTGCCCGAAGCGTTCACGCCGCGTCAGGCGATGGCCATTGGCACCGCCGGCTACACGGCCATGCTGTGCGTGCTGGCGCTAGAAGATCACGGCGTCGGTCCGGGCGCAGGGGAGGTCCTGGTCACGGGTGCAACGGGCGGCGTGGGCAGCATTGCGGTGGCTTTGTTGAGCCGCCTCGGCTACCAGGTGGTGGCTGCCACCGGTAAGCCGGCGGAGGGCGACTACCTCAGGCACTTGGGAGCCGCCAGCCTGCTCGACCGTGCGGCCCTGAGCAACCCGGGCAAGTCGTGGCAAAAAGAGCGCTGGGCTGGTGTGGTTGATGCTGTTGGTTCGCACACACTGGCGAATGCGCTGGCGCAAACCCGCTATGGCGGCGTGGTGGCGGCCTGCGGTCTGGCCCAGGGCATGGACCTCGCGACCACTGTGATGCCTTTCATCCTGCGGGGCGTGACCCTGGCCGGCATCGACTCGGTCATGGCGCCACGCGCGCGTCGCCAGCAAGCCTGGAGCCGCTTGGCGCGGGACCTCGATCCTGCCCTGCTTGAAACCATGGTTCAGGAAGTCCCGCTGGATGACGCCACGGCTCGCGCGCACGAGTTGATGGCCGGTCGGGTGCGCGGCAGGATTGTGGTCAATACTGCGCTCTAAGCCTTGTCGCAGAAGGTTTTATTGCTATATAAAATGTGGCAATTTGGGGTGGATGAGATCACGCCAGTCGCAGAGGCAAGCTGCGCAGCCGCTGGCCGGTCAATGCGAAAACGGCATTGGCAACCGCTGGCGCAAGGGGCGGTGTGCCGGGCTCACCCACGCCCTCAGGGGGTGCATCGCTGGCGATGATGTTGACTTGGACCAGCGGGCTGTTGTTCATTCTGAGCATCGGGTAGTCATGAAAATTGGACTGCTGCACCTGTCCCTTGCGGATGGTGATGTCGCCAAACAGGGCGGCGGTCAGGCCGAACACGATGGCGCTTTCCATTTGTTGCGTGATCAGGTTGGGGTTGACCGCTTGGCCACAGTCGATCGCGCACCAGACCTGATGCACCCTGATCTGTTTGTCCGGACCCACTGAGACCTCAGCCACCTGCGCCACGATCGATCCGAATGACTGGTGCAGGGCGATCCCGCGCGCCCGGGGAAGGCCATCCGCCGGCTCGGCAGGGGCCTGACCCCAAGCTGCCATGGCGGCGACGGTTTGCAGCACGCGCAGGTGGCGCGGATGACGTTTGAGCAGGCCTGCTCGGTAAGCGACGGGGTCCTGCTTGGCAGCGGCCGCGACTTCGTCCAGAAAACTTTCCTTGAAAAAAGCCTGGTGCGAATGCCCGACGGAGCGCCAAAAGCCCACTGGCACGTCCAGATCAACAATTTCATGGCCGATGCGGGCCGCGGGCCACTCATAGGGCTGGTCATACGCACCCTCCGAACTGGTCTTGTCCGGGCCGGCTGCCGGCAGGCCGAACATACGCTTGAGCACCTGGGGCACGATGGCCTGGCCGGCAGAGCTGTTCTTCCATGCGAGCAACTCGCCAGAGGCACCGATGCCGGCGGTGAAGCGCGACACGCAGGCTGGCCGATAAAAGTCATGCTGGGTGTCCTGTTCACGCGACCACAGGGTTTGCACCGGAGCGCCACCGGCTTCACGCGCAATGGCCGCCGCCTGCGCGATGAAATCCACCTCCAGCCGTCGTCCAAAGCCGCCGCCCAGGTACTGCACTTGTACATCGACCTGGTCGTTTGCCAGCCCCAGAACTTTGGCAACCGCATCGCGCGCCAGTCCGGGTACCTGGGTTGAGACCCAGACCGTGGCCTTGCCGTCTTTCAACTGGACCGTGCAGTTCATCGGCTCCATGGTGGCATGGGCCAGGTAGGGCACGCGGTATTCGGCACTGAGGGTGCGGCTGGCGCCGGCCAAGGCCGCGCCCACATCGCCGTGCTTGTAGTAGGCGAAGCCCTCTTCACGGTCAAGCGTTTGCGCCAGCCGCCCCATCAGCTGGTCGCTGTCCAAGTCGGCGTTGGGACCGTGGTTCCACTCGACGGAAAGGCTTGCCAGTGCCTGCCTGGCTCGGTGGGAACTGTCCGCGATCACCGCCACCCCGGCCGGACTGCCGTTGTAGGATGCGACGGCAAACACTTTTTTCACGCCGGGCATTTTTTCGGCCTTGCTGGCGTTGAAACGCAGCAGGGTGCCACCCAGGGTCGGGCACATCAGGACGCCGGCACGCAACAGTCCGGCCGGCTGCACGTCAATGCCGAAGACGGCGCTGCCGTTCAGTTTGGCAGCGGTCTCCAGGCGCGGTCGGGACTGGCCGATCAGCTTGAATTGCGCCCGCGCCTTGAGCACAGGGTTCTTGGGCCGCGGCTGGGAGGCCGCCAGAGTAGCCAATTCGCCGAAGCTCGCGGCCCTGCCGCTTGTGTGCCTGACCTGGCCCGCCACGACATCACACTCGCTCGCGGGCACCGCCCATTGCTGTGCAGCGGCCGCTACCAGCATCCCCCGCGCCGAGGCGCCGGCTTCCCGCATGGGCAACCACAGGTCTTTCAGGCTTGACGAGCCGCCCGTCATCATGACGCCGAACTCGCGCATGGCCTTCGCTGTCAGCCAACCCGCCAGGCGTTTGACTGCGCCGTCGTCATCAGGGTGGAAGGGCAGACCATCCACCACGGTGGCCAGGTTGTTGTAGATTTTGTCGATGGGCGATGCTTCTATCCGAACTTGTGACCAGTCGGCGTCAAGCTCCTCGGCGAGCAGCATGGCCAGTCCGGTATGGACGCCCTGACCCATTTCAGATTTGGCCATCACCACCGTGACCGTGTTGTCCGCGCCAACGCTGACCCAGCCATTGAGAACGCGTTGTCCGGCCGGTGCCGTCCGAGGCTGCGAATTAAGCATGCGTTGGCGCGGCGGCATCACGCTCCATCCGACCACCAGCGCGCCCGTCGCCGTGGCGCTGCCGAGTAACCATGTTCTGCGTGTGACCATCAGTTGTCCTTGTTGGGTGCCGGGGGAAGAGGCATGCATGCCCCGTGTGGGCCTATGGTACCGTTTTGGCTACCGGATAGGCTGTTTCCGCATTGGGCAGGTGCGGTGGCTCGGCGCCAAATGTCGCCGCTGCGGTTTAATCGGGTCATGATGTTGCCCATCCGCCACCCCAAGAAGGACTGCCATGCTGCTTGATGCCTCCCAATCCCAACTTGTGCTGGTGGATTACCAGTCCCGGTTGATGCCCGTGATTCAGGACGGCGATGCGGTACTGGCCAATGCCGCCCGCCTGGGGGCACTGGCGCAGCTGATGGGCGTGCCGTGCTGGGGCACCGAGCAAAATCCTTCCAGACTCGGCCCGAACCTGCCACCAATCCGCGGGTTTTGTGCACAGACGCTGAGCAAAATGCATTTCAGTGCCGTGGAGGAGGGGCTCGGTGAATGGCTGCGCCCGCCGGCCAAGCCGCCCGTAGGGAACGCGCGAAGCCTGCCGAAACATTTGCAGAAGCCTTTGGCGACTCCGCCTTCTCGTGACATGGTGGTCATAGCCGGCTGTGAGGCCCATGTGTGCCTGCTGCAAACCGTGCTGGACCTGTTAGAGGATGAGTTTGACGTTTGGGTGGTGACTGACGCTTGCGGTTCACGGACCGAACGCAACCGCGATGCCGCTTTCGACCGGTTGGCCGGCGCCGGCGCCGAATTGGTAACCACCGAGATGGTTGTGTTCGAATGGCTGCGCACGGCCGAACACCCGGCCTTCAAGGCTGCGCATGCCCTGATCAAATAAGTCCTGGCGAGGGATGATCTGGGCAGCGCACGTCAAGGGCCGTTGAATAAGTCAGAGTGCAGCAAGTTGCCTCCAGATAATGGTGACAACAGTTTGTTGAGCTCACCGGAGACTTCACCATGACAGCCTATGCGGATTTTTATCGTCGCTCCATCACTGAACCGGGGCCGTTCTGGGCTGAGCAGGCGCAATTGATCGACTGGCAAGCCCCGGCGCAGGTGATCTGCGACAACAGCCAGCCGCCCTTTACCAAGTGGTTTGTTGGCGGCACGACCAACCTGTGCCACAACGCGGTGGACAGGCATCTGGTCCAGCGGGCCGACCAGGCCGCCCTGATTGCCGTGTCGACCGAGACCAACCAGGAGCGGGTGTACTCCTTTCGCGAGTTGCATGTGGAAGTACAGCGTATGGCCGCCGTGCTGCGTCACTTGGGCGTGCAGCAAGGTGATCGGGTCCTGATCTACATGCCCATGATTGCCGAGGCCGCGTTCGCCATGCTGGCCTGCGCCCGGCTCGGTGCCATCCACTCGGTGGTATTCGGTGGCTTTGCCTCGGGCTCACTGGCTTCGCGGATTGAGGACGCGTCGCCCCGCGTGGTCATCAGTGCCGATGCAGGCTCTCGCGGCGGCAAGGTGGTGGAATACAAGCCACTGCTGGACGAGGCGATTCGCTTGTCCGCGCACAAGCCGGCGTCGGTATTGCTGGTGGACCGGCAACTTGCCGGTATGGCTATGGTGCCGGGACGCGACCAGCTTTGGAGTTCCCTGCGCGAGCAACATCTGGACACCGTGGTGCACTGCGAGTGGGTGGACGCCACCCACCCCAGCTACACCCTGTACACCAGCGGCACCACCGGCAAACCCAAGGGCGTTCAGCGCGACACCGGGGGCTACGCCGTGGCGCTGGCGGCCAGCATGAAGCATATTTTTGATGGGCGGCCGGGCGAAACCTATTTTTCCACCAGCGACATTGGCTGGGTGGTGGGGCACAGTTACATCGTCTACGGGCCGCTGATCGCCGGTATGGCCACCATCCTGTACGAGGGCCTGCCCACCCGGCCTGATGGTGGCGTGTGGTGGAGCCTGGTTGAAAAATACAAGGTCACGGTCATGTTCAGTGCGCCAACGGCGGTTCGGGTGCTCAAAAAACAGGATCCGGCGCTGTTGAAAAAATACGATCTGTCGAGCCTGCGTGCCCTGTTTCTGGCCGGGGAGCCCTTGGACGAACCGACGGCGCGCTGGATTGCCGATGGGCTGCGGGTGCCCATCATCGACAACTACTGGCAGACCGAAAGCGGCTGGCCGATCTTGGCCATTGCCAACGGGGTGGAGAAGGCGCCCAGCAAATATGGCAGCCCGGGCGTGCCCATGTACGGCTACAAGGTCAAGTTGCTGGATGACCAGACCGGCGAGGAGTTGACCGCACCCAACCAGAAGGGCGTGGTGGCGATCGAAGGGCCGCTGCCCCCGGGCTGCATGCAGACCGTGTGGCGTGATGATGAGCGCTTCGTCAACACCTATTGGTCCAGCGTGCCGCACCGACAGGTTTACAGCACCTTTGACTGGGGCATTCGGGACGAGGATGGTTACTTTTTCATCCTTGGACGCACCGACGACGTGATCAACGTGGCCGGTCATCGGCTGGGTACCCGTGAGATTGAGGAGAGCATTTCTGCTCACCCCAACGTGGCAGAAGTGGCGGTGGTCGGTGTGGCTGACCAACTCAAGGGCCAGGTTGCCATGGCGTTCGCGGTGGCCAAGGATGCCAGCGGTCTGGGCGATGCGGCGGCCCGGCTGCGTTTGGAAGGTGAGATCATGAAGCTGGTCGACGGGGACCTGGGGGCGGTGGCCCGGCCTGCGAGGGTGTTTTTTGTGTCGGTTCTGCCCAAGACGCGCAGCGGCAAACTGCTGCGCCGGGCGATGCAGGCCGTTTGCGAGGGGCGCGATGCCGGCGACCTGACCACCATGGAAGACCCGGTCGCCCTGCAGCAGATTCGTGACGTGATGGCACCCTAAGTTTCCCGTGCTGAATCGGTGGCACAATTCCGTCCAAGTAACCAGGCCCTTCCCACGCCACAGTCGCATCCGCCAAACGGTTCAGCCGTGACGCGGAAGGTTAATCAAAAAGCTTTAACCAGCTAATGTTTCCTGAAGGGAAACGGAGGTCAGCGGATCATGAATGAAACAAACGCCCCGGGGGCGACGGCAGCGCCGTCCGTGTACCAGGCTTATCAGGCCAACACCTACCTGTTTGGTGGTAACGCGCCGTACGTCGAAGAGATGTACGAGAACTACCTGGCCAATCCGGGGAGCGTGCCGGACAACTGGCGCGATTACTTTGATGCCCTCCAACACGTGCCCGCCGTGGACGGCTCAAGCGCCAAGGACGTCGCCCACCTGCCAGTGATCAACGCTTTTGCCGAACGCGCCAAACAAGGCGGCACCAAGGTGGTGCTGGCCAGCGTCGATGCCGAAATGGGCCGCAAGCGCACTGCGGTCCAACAGTTGATCGCCGCCTACCGCAACGTGGGTGCCCGCTGGGCCGACCTCGATCCGCTCAAGCGCACCGAGCGCGACCACATTCCCGAACTGGATCCCTCGTTTTACGGTTTCAACGATGCGGACCAGGAGGCGGTTTTCAACACCAGCAACACGTTCTTCGGCAGGGAGAGCATGAGTCTGCGAGAGTTGATGAACGCGCTGCGCCAGACCTATTGCGGCACCATCGGCGCCGAGTACATGTACGCCACCGACCAGAACCAGAAACGCTGGTGGCAACAAAAACTCGAGAGTATTCGCAGCAAGCCAAGTTTTGACGCCGATAAAAAGAAACACATTCTGGATCGTCTCACCGCCTCGGAGGGGCTGGAGCGTTTTCTGCACACCAAGTACGTGGGGCAAAAGCGTTTTTCGCTGGAGGGTGGCGAGAGCTTCATCGCCTCCATGGACGAGCTGATTCAGATGGCGGGTGCCCGGGGCGTGCAGGAGATCGTGATCGGCATGGCGCACCGGGGCCGGCTCAATGTGCTGGTCAATTCGCTGGGCAAAATGCCGGCGGACCTGTTCGCCGAGTTTGACCACACTGCGCCTGAAGAACTGACGAGCGGTGACGTGAAGTACCACCAGGGCTTCAGCTCCGATGTCTCCACCCCTGGCGGCCCGGTGCATCTGACGCTGGCCTTCAACCCCTCACACCTGGAGATTGTGAACCCGGTGGTGGAAGGCTCGGTACGCGCCCGCATGGATCGGCGAGCCGATCCACTGGGCAAGCAGGTGCTGCCGGTGCTGGTGCACGGCGACGCGGCATTTGCCGGCCAAGGTGTGGTGATGGAGACGCTGGCGCTGGCCGAGACCCGGGGTTACTCCACCGGCGGCACCGTGCACATTGTCATCAACAACCAGATCGGCTTTACCACCAGCGATCCGCGTGACAGCCGTTCCACGCTGTACTGCTCCGACATCGTCAAAATGATCGAGTCACCGGTGTTGCATGTGAATGGGGACGACCCGGAAGCCGTGGTGTTGGCGACCCAGCTGGCGCTGGAATTCCGCATGGAGTTCCGCAAGGACGTGGTGGTTGACATCATCTGTTTCCGCAAGCTCGGCCACAACGAGCAGGACACGCCGGCACTGACGCAACCGCTGATGTACAAAAAGATTGCCCAGCACCCTGGCACCCGTCGGCTCTACGCCGACAAACTGGCGGCGCAGGGCTTGGGCACTGAGCTGGGCGATGACATGGTCAAGGCCTACCGCGCGGCGATGGATGCCGGCAAACACACGGTCGACCCGGTGTTGACCAACTTCAAGAGCAAATATGCTGTGGACTGGGCGCCCTATATGGGCAAGAAGTGGACCGATGCCGGCGATACGGCGATTCCCATGGCCGAATGGAAACGGCTGGCGCAGCGGCTGACCACGCTGCCCGCCAGCATCACGCCGCACCAGTTGGTGCGCAAGGTTTATGACGACCGTGCAGCCATGGGCCGCGGTGACCTGCCGGTCGATTGGGGCATGGGCGAGCACATGGCGTTTGCCTCGCTGGTGGCTGGTGGCTACCCGGTGCGGCTCAGTGGCGAAGACTGCGGCCGTGGCACCTTCACCCATAGGCACGCCGTGATCCATGACCAGAATCGGGAAAAGTTCGACGAAGGCACCTACACCCCGCTACAAAACGTGGCTGATGGCCAGTCGCCGTTTGTGGTCATTGACTCGATTCTGTCGGAAGAGGCGGTGCTGGCCTTTGAGTACGGTTATGCGTCCAATGACCCCAACACCCTGGTCATCTGGGAGGCCCAGTTTGGCGACTTTGTCAACGGCGCCCAGGTGGTGATTGACCAGTTTATTGCCTCGGGCGAGGTGAAGTGGGGCCGGGTCAACGGCATCACGCTGATGTTGCCGCACGGTTACGAGGGGCAGGGGCCGGAACACAGTTCAGCCCGGCTTGAGCGCTTCATGCAGCTCAGCGCCGATACCAACATGCAGGTGGTGCAGCCGACCACGGCCAGCCAGATCTTCCATATCTTGCGGCGGCAAATGGTGCGCAATATCCGCAAGCCGCTCATCATCATGACGCCCAAGTCACTGTTGCGGAACAAGGACGCTACGTCGCCCCTGTCGGAGTTCACCAAGGGCAGTTTCCAGACCATCATTCCGGAGCAAGACGAAGACGTTGGCAAAAAAGCCGACAAGGTCCGGCGCGTGGTCGCCTGTTCGGGTAAGGTGTATTACGACCTGGTCAAGAAACGTGCAGAAAAAGGCATTGACGACGTGGCCATTCTGCGCGTCGAGCAGCTCTACCCGTTCCCGCACAAGGCATTTCTGAACGAGCTAAAGAAATACGCCCACGCCACCGAGGTGGTGTGGTGCCAGGATGAGCCGCAGAACCAGGGCGCCTGGTTCTTTGTCCAGCACTACATCCACGAAAACATGCATGAGGGTCAAAAATTGGGCTATTCAGGCCGTGCCGCGTCGGCGTCGCCTGCAGTTGGCTACTCCCACCTGCACCAGGAACAGCAGAAGGCGCTGGTCGAAGGCGCCTTCGGCAAGCTCAAGGGCTTCGTCTTGACCAAATAAGGTCCAGCCGCCCCCACCCCCAACATTGAAAGAAAAGTTATGGCGATCGTAGAAGTCAAAGTCCCGCAGCTGTCCGAATCGGTGGCTGAAGCCACCATGCTGCAATGGAAAAAGAAGGCCGGTGATGCCGTTGCGGTGGATGAAATCCTGATCGAGATCGAGACCGATAAAGTGGTGCTGGAAGTACCAGCCCCTAGCGCTGGCGTGCTCGCCGAGATTCTGGTCGCCGATGGTGGCACCGTGGTGGCAGATCAGTTGATCGCCCGCATCGACACAGAAGGCCGCGCTGGCCAGGCAGTCGCACCGGCAGCAGCGGCGCCCGTGGCACCGGCGGCGATCACAGCCGGCACCAGCATGGCCGGTGTGGCCATGCCGGCTGCGGCCAAGCTGATGGCCGACCAGCACATCGCGCCGGGCTCGGTGGCCGGCACCGGCCGAGATGGTCGGGTCATCAAGGGGGACGTACTGGGTGCCGTGGCGGCGGCGGTGGTTCCGCCATCTGCTCCTAAAATAATAGCTTCACCTGCAGCGCCGACAAGGGCTTCAGCCCAATTTCTGCCTCAAGTTTCTGCCCCGGCGGTATCCCTGGGAGAGCGTCCGGAGCAGCGCGTGCCGATGAGCCGGTTGCGCGCCCGTGTGGCCGAGCGCTTGTTGCAGTCCCAGTCCAGCAACGCCATTCTGACCACTTTCAATGAGGTCAACATGGCGCCGGTGATGGACATGCGCAAGCGGTTCCAGGAGAAGTTTGAAAAAGAACACGGCGTCAAGATTGGCTTCATGAGCTTTTTTGTCAAGGCTGCGGTGCATGCGCTCAAAAAATACCCCGTTCTCAATTCGTCGGTCGACGGCAACGATATCGTTTACCACGGCTACTTTGACATCGGCATCGCCGTAGGTTCGCCCCGAGGTCTGGTTGTGCCCATTCTGCGTAATGCCGACCAGATGAGCTTTGCCGACATCGAGAAGAAGATCTCCGAATACGGCGCCAAGGCACGGGATGGCAAGCTCGGCATAGAGGAAATGACCGGCGGCACCTTCTCCATCTCCAACGGCGGTGTGTTCGGCTCCATGTTGTCCACCCCTATCATCAATCCGCCCCAGTCGGCGATTCTGGGTGTGCACGCCACCAAGGACCGCGCTGTGGTGGAGAACGGTCAGGTGGTGGTACGGCCGATCAACTACCTAGCCATGAGCTACGACCACCGCATCATCGACGGGCGCGAGGCGGTGCTGGGCCTGGTTGCGATGAAAGAGGCGCTGGAAGACCCGGCTCGGCTGCTGTTTGACATCTGAAGGCGGGTACTACCATGAGCAAAACCTTTGATGTGGTCGTAATCGGCGCCGGCCCTGGCGGCTATATTGCGGCCATCCGGGCTGCCCAGCTGGGCTTCAGCGTCGCCTGTGTCGACGCCTGGAGCAACAGCAAGGGCGGACCCGCCCCTGGCGGCACCTGCACCAACGTTGGGTGCATCCCGTCCAAGGCGCTGTTGCAGTCGTCTGAGCATTTTGAGCAAGCCGGCCACCATTTTGCAGAGCATGGCATTGGTGTTGCGGGCCTGACGCTGGACGTGGGCAAGATGATGGGCCGCAAAGACACGGTGGTCAAGCAGAACAACGACGGCATCCTCTTCCTGTTCAAGAAGAACAAGGTCAGCTTCTTTCATGGCCGCGCTTCGTTTGTCCGCGTGGTCGATGGTGTTTACGAACTGGCGGTTGATGGCGCCGCGCCACAAAGCCTGTTCGGCAAGCAAGTGGTGATCGCCACCGGCTCCAGCGCCCGTGCGTTGCCGGGCACGCCGTTTGACGAAAAAAATATCCTGTCGAACGAAGGCGCCCTGGCATTGACCCGTGTGCCAAAGCGCCTGGGTTTGATTGGTTCGGGCGTGATCGGGTTGGAGATGGGCTCGGTTTGGCGGCGTCTCGGTGCCGACGTGACCGTGCTGGAGGGTTTGCCGACCTTTCTTGGCGCCGTGGACGAACAAATCGCCAAGGAAGCCAAAAAGGCCTTCGACAAACAGGGACTCCGCATCAACCTGGGCGTCAAGGTCGGCACGGTGACCCAAACTGGCGAGGGTGTCAGCATCGCTTATGTGGATGCCA
>JBAXMQ010000022.1:0-34221 GCA_037134215.1 Betaproteobacteria bacterium | reverse complement strand
GAGTTGACCACCAGCGAGCCCTCTTTCAGGGCGACACGGGTCAGGCCACCCGGCACCATTTGCACGGTTTTGCCCGAGAGCACATAGGGCCGTAGGTCGATGTGGCGTGGCGCGATGCCGCTTTCAACAAAGGTCGGGCAACTGGACAGGCTCAGCGTAGGCTGCGCGATATAGCCCTCTGGGTTGGCCAACACCGCCTTGCGGAAGTCTTCAATCTCGGCCTGGGTGGATGCCGGCCCCACCAGCATGCCGTAGCCACCCGCCCCATGCACCTCTTTCACCACCAGGTCCTTCAAGTTGGCCAGGGTGTAGGCCAGGTCGTCCTTGTTGCGGCACATGAAGGTGGGCACATTGCTCAGGATGGGCTTTTCGCCCAGGTAAAACTCGATCATCTTGGGCACGTAGGGGTAGATTGACTTGTCATCGGCCACGCCGGTGCCCACGGCGTTGCAGATCGTCACATGGCCGGCGCGGTACACGTCCAGCAGGCCGGTGCAACCCAGGGTGCTACCGGGGCGGAAGACCTGAGGGTCCAGAAAATCGTCGTCCACCCGGCGGTAAATCACGTCCACCCGCTTCGGGCCGCGCGTGGTGCGCATGTAGACAAAGTTGTCTTTGACAAACAGGTCCTGGCCTTCGACCAGCTCCACCCCCATCTGCTGCGCCAGAAAGGCATGCTCAAAGTAGGCGCTGTTGTACATGCCGGGCGTGAGCACCACCACGGTGGGCTCGGCGGTGGTGGCCGGGCTGCTGGCGCGCAGGGTCTCCAGCAACAGGTCGGGGTAATGGGCCACCGGCGCCACCCGGTGCGCATTGAACAACTCGGGAAAAAGCCGCATCATCATCTTGCGGTCTTCGAGCATGTAGCTGACGCCGCTGGGCACCCGCAGGTTGTCTTCCAGCACGTAGTACTCGCCCTCGCCGGCCGCATTGGGCGCCCGCACGATATCGATGCCCGAGATGTGCGAGTAAATCTGGTGCGGCACATCCACGCCCACCATCTCGGGCCGAAACTGGGCGTTGCGTTCGACCTGTTCGCGAGGCACCACACCGGCCCGCAGGATGTCCTGGTCGTGGTACACGTCGTGGATAAAGCGGTTCAAAGCGGAGACGCGTTGCACCAGGCCGCGCTCCATGGTGGCCCACTCGTGCGCCGGGATGATGCGCGGAATCAGGTCAAAAGGAATCAGCCGCTCGGTACCGGCACCCTCCTCGTCTTTATCGCCGTAGACGGCAAAGGTGATGCCGACGCGGCGGAAGATCATTTCGGCTTCTTCACGCCGCTTGGCCATCATGTCGCCGGGCTGGCGCGCCAGCCACTCGTCGTAGACCTTGTAATGCTCCCGGATCTGCGCCCCTTTGGAAAAAAACTCGTAGGGCAAGCGGGTGTACATCTCGTCGAATTTGGACATGGGCGATGTTTCTCCTGCCCGTAGCTTAGCAAGCTTTGCGCCAATATCCCGGGCGCCGCGCGTCAAGGCGGGCGGTGGTGCCAGTAGCGGCCTGCGGTTTGCCGCTGGCAATCGACGCGCCCGGGCTGGTCGGAGCGCCAACGCATCGCACCACAGTGGGGTGAGTCGACCACCTGGATGCCTCGCTCGGCGTAACGCTGCAGGACCAGCGGCGCCGGGTGGCCGAAGCGGTTGCGGTAACCGGCCTGCACCAAAGCGATGCGCGGTTGCACCGCATCGAGAAAGGCCGGGCTGCTGGAGGTCTTGCTGCCGTGGTGCGGCACCAGCAGCAGGGTGGCGTCCAGCTTGGCGCCACTGGCGACCAGTCGGGCCTCCTGCGCCTGTTCAATGTCGCCCGCGAGCAGCGCAGTGTGCCCGCCCGCGCTGATGCGCAGCGTGCAGCTGAGGGCATTCGGACGGGGCGCGGCCTTGTAGTCGTCCGCCTGGGGATGCAGCACCTCGAAATCCACCCCGTCCCAGCGCCAGCGCAGGCCAGCCAGGCAGCGCTGGCCCGCTCGCAAGGCCAGCAGTTCGTGCCCCGCTTCCAGTGAGCTGAGCAGACCGGACTGCCCCTGCATCTTCAGCACGGCGGCGGCGCCCCCCGTGTGGTCGCTGTCGCGGTGGCTCAGCACCACTGTGTCCAGCCGTATGCCCAAGGCGCGCAGCAGGGGCACCAGCACCCGGTGCCCGGCATCGCTCTCGCTGCTGAAACGCGGGCCAGCGTCGTACACCAGCGCATGGCCAGCCGTGCGCACGATGAGCGCATTGCCCTGCCCGATGTCGGGCGCCAGCACCTCAAAGGCGCCGGCAGGCGGCAGCTCGGGCTGCCACAAGAGCACTGGCAGCATCAATGGCAGGCCCAGGCTGCGCATCGCCCAGGGCAGGCGCAGCACCAGCAACAGGCCGCCTAGCACGCCGGCAGCACCGGCCCAGAGGGGTGCCTGCGGTACCGACCAGACTGCAAACGGCAGGTCGGCCAAGGCTTGCAGGCCGATGCCCAGCCAGGTGATGGCTTGTCCGGCCAGCGACCACAGGGGCGGGAGCAGCACGCCCAGCATGCCCAAAGGCGTGATCACCAGCGTGACCCAGGGGATCGCCACCGCATTGGCCAGCAGGCCCACCAGCGAGACCTGGCCAAACAGCAACAGGGTCAGCGGCGTCAAGGCCAGCGTGATGACCCATTGCTCCTTCAGCATACCTGCGAGGCTGGCCCCCACGCTTGCCGCTGCGTGTGCTGCGCTGCCCCCTGCAGGGGCTGGTTTTGCCTGGGGTGGCTCGCCCGAGGCGAACAACACACCGACGGCGACAAAGCTCAGCCAAAAGCCGGCCTGCAGCAGCGCCCAGGGGTCAGCCGCCACCACGACGGCCAGTGCCAGCAGCCAGACCACCGGCCACGGCCAGCGTTTGCCCGACAAGCGCAGCAAGGCCACCGTGGCCAACATCAGCACGGTGCGCTGGGCTGGCACCCCCCAGCCGCTGAACAGGGCATAGGCCGCCGCCAGCAGCACGCCACCCAGCAGCGCGGCGCTGGGGGCAGGCCACCACAGGCACAGGCGGCCGGCACGTCGCCACATGGCGCCCAGCGCCAGCGCGGCGACCCAAGCGAACATGGTGATGTGCAAGCCCGAAATGGACATCAGGTGGGCCACGCCGGTGGCACGGTAGACGTCCCAATCGGCGCGATCGATGGCGCGCTGGTCACCCACCACCAGGGCGGCGAGCAGCCCGGCCTGTGTGCGGTCTGCCACCGTTGAAAAAATGCGCTCCCGCAGCGACTGCCGCAAGCCTTCGACCGGGTATTGCGCCGTCTGACCCAGGCGCCGAGGCTCGGGGTCAGCTCGCCCGCTGCGCACATAGCCGGTGGCCTGAACACCCTGCTCCCAAAGCCACAGCTCAAAATCGAAACCGTGCGGGTTGCTGCCCCCGTGCGGCGCTTTCAGCCGCACCCGGAGTTGCCAGCGCTCACCCGCACGCAAGGGCTGCGGCTGGCGCTGCAACTCAGACAACCCGTCCGCACCGATGCCAAAGCCGCTGTACCAGCCCAGGTCCAACAGGGGCGGCAAGGCGAGCGGCGTGCCGTTGAGTGCCGCCGACTCGACCTGCAGCCGAAACCGCAGGCCTGCCTCGCTGGCTTGCGGCAGGCCAGCCACCACGCCCACCACGTCCAGGTCGCGGCCCTCGAGCACAGGCGCCAAAGCATCGGCCCGGAACAGGCAGGCGCGCAGACCCGTGAGCCCGTAGGCGAACAGGGCGCAGGCGGCGATCAACAGCAGAACCCGACGTCTGTTAGCTTCTTTTTTGATAGCAATAAACGTTGCTCCGACAAGGGCTAGCGCCATGATTGACGCATAAACCGGCAAGGGCCAGAGCTCGGCCTGAAACAACTGCAGCGCTGTACCCGATGCGAAAGCCAGCAGGCCGGGCGCCAGCAGGCCTGACCAGACCAAGCGCTGCGCCGGTTCGGTCGTCATGGCCTGGGCTTACAAGGGCTGCAGCGCGGCCGGATCCGGTCGGCGCAGCCAGCTTTGGAACTCGTCGGCCAGCCGCGCGCTCTCGCCCACCGCCTGACGCCACACCTTGACACGGCCGGCCAGGTCAGCGCCAAAGTGGGTGAAGTCGGTGCGGTCGGGCAGCTTGCCGCGTGGCAGGGACTGCACCCACTGTGGGTCGGGCGCCAGCAGCAGCATGGTGTCCAGGCTGGCGCTGGCGCGGTGCCGCCAAGGCAGGCCTTTGTCCAGCCAGCCCGGCACCACCGCTTGCTGGAAATGGGGGTAGAGCACGAGGCCTTTGGCGGCCTGGGCATAGTTCAGGTGCAGGTGGTAGTCGGTGATGCCGCCGTCCCAGTAGGCCCCACCGGGCGCGCCGGGGATGTCGTGCACAGCCTGCAACATGAACGGGATGGCGCAGCTGGCCTGGAGCGCAGCCTGGAAATTGGCCGGTGCCAGGCGGACCTGCCGGGTCGGAAAATCGCGACTGGCAAAGGGCAGCGGCGCGCCAGCGCTGGAAAACACCACCCGCTCCAGCCAGGCGCCCAGGGCCCGCCGGTGCACCGCATTGCTCAAGAAGGCCCCCAGGTAACCCAGCGGCGTCCGCCAGGCCTGTTCGCGCCGCAGCAAGTGGCGGCCATGGGCTGTGAGGATGTGCAGCCGGTAGCGTGGGTGCGCCAGCACATCGGCCTCGCGACCGCCAAAAAAAGACTGCAGGTTCTGCGCGAACAGGGCGCTCACGCGGGCCGGTGGGGGCCGCTTTTCACCGGCTTGCAGCGCATAGTGCTGGCGAATGTAGTCGTGCTCAAGCCGCTCGAAGGCGCTTACCGCATCGGGCAGACAGGCCGTGGCCATGCGCCAGGCGCCGATAGACGCCCCCACCAGATCGACCGTCTGCGTGCTCTGGGGCAGCCACTGGCCGAACACAAATCGGTCCAGCGGCCCCAGGATCAGGCCTTTGGGCCCGCCAGCGGCCCCGGCAATCACGCCAATATCGGCTGGCTGCAAGCCGTGCAGCGCAATGTGGCGGCGTGCCAGCGGCCCGGCGTAGAGGCGCAGGGCCCGCGCTGCCACCTCAGGCCCGCCGGCGCGCCGCGCCCCGGGCGGACCAGTCGATCGGGTCCTGCTGCAGCACCATGTCCACGTCCAGCCCCAGGACCTCACCCACCGGCCCCGGAAAGGAGTCGACCAGGGCCTTCTCTGGCAGCGCCGCGGCGCGCGCGCGGGCGCGCCAGGTGGCCAGGTGGACCACGCCGGCCAGCGGCTCAAACACCTCGTTGTCGAACGGCGCGTACTGGTGCTCCAGCGCGTCGACGATCGGTTGCGGCAATTGCCATTGACGTGCCAGCCCGGCACCCACCTGGGCATAGCAAAAGCCCCATTGCCGCCGTTGCAGGCGGGCGCGGCGCAGCTCCAGCGGCGCCACCTCGCGGTCCATCGCCAATGCCGCGTCAGGCATGGCCAGGTGCAAGGCCAGTTCGCCTACCGCATGGATCAGGCCGCAGGTGAAGGCCGCTTGCTGGTTTTGCCGCACCACACCGGCCAGTGAGCGCGCGAGCTTGGCCACATCCAGGCTGTAGGCGCAGAACGGCAGCAGCGCGATGCCGGGCACCGCGCGGAGTGAGGCACTGGTCGCAGCCTCAGCACCCAGGGCGCGGACCTGTCCCAGGCCCAGAATGGCCAAGGCCTCGGGCACACTGTTGACCCGTCCTGACAGTCTGAAAAAATCGCTGTTGGCCCATTGCAACAGACGCACGGTCAGGGCCGGATCGGTGCTGACCAACTGGTTGACACGGCGCAGATCAGGCTCGGGCTGGTCCAACTCACTCAGCAACAGCGCGACCACCCGCGGCACGCTGGGCAGGACAAAGCGCTTGGCGAGCAGGGCTTCGAGCGTCATCGTGCGTCTGGGGGGCTGTGCGACTCAGGGCCGGACCTTGGCCACGTCGGGCACAGCCTGCAGGCGGGCAAAGGCGGAGGACATGGCATTCGGGGCAGCCGTCGGCGCCGCCGGCTTGCGGCCGTGCTGCCCCGCTTTGGGCGGCTCAAACCGATTGGCAGCGGCGGCCTGTTGGCGTCCG
Source organism: Betaproteobacteria bacterium (assembly GCA_037134215.1). Classification (GTDB taxonomy): domain Bacteria; phylum Pseudomonadota; class Gammaproteobacteria; order Burkholderiales; family Burkholderiaceae_C; genus Rhodoferax. The sequence continues at coordinate 28,203 of JBAXMQ010000022.1, read as the reverse complement.
GGTGGCGCCCCCAGCTTCATCGTCAGGGCAATGCGCCGGCGCGTCACATCCACCTCCAGCACCTGCACCTTGACAATATCGCCCGCCTTGACCACCTCGTGCGCTTCGCTTACGAAACTGTGGCTGAGCTGGCTCACATGCACCAGACCGTCCTGGTGCACACCCAGATCCACAAAGGCGCCGAACGCTGCCACATTGGTGACGGTTCCCTCCAGCAACATGCCTGGCTGCAGGTCTTTGATGTCGTTCACGCCATCGCTCAAGCGCGCGACCCTGAAGTCGGGGCGTGGGTCGCGGCCCGGTTTTTCGAGCTCGCCCAGGATGTCGCGCACCGTGATGGTGCCAAAACGCTCGCTGGCAAACTGCTCTGGCCGCAGTGTCCTGAGCAGGTCCGTACGGCCCATCAGCGCGGCCACCGGTTGGCTGGTGTGCGCCAGAATGCGCTCCACCACCGGGTAGGTCTCAGGGTGGACACCCGTCATGTCCAGCGGGTTGTCGCCACCCCGAATGCGCAAAAAGCCAGCGCTTTGCTCAAAGGTCTTGGCGCCCAAGCCCGCCACCTGCAACAGCTGCTGGCGGTTGGCAAAAGCACCTCGGGCTTCGCGCCACTGCACCACGGCCCGCGCCACGCTGCGGGACAGGCCCGACACGCGGGCCAGCAGCGGTTCGCTGGCGGTGTTGAGGTCCACGCCCACGGCGTTAACGCAGTCTTCCACCACGGCGTCGAGGGTGCGGGCCAGTTCACCCTGGTTCACGTCGTGCTGGTATTGGCCGACCCCGATCGCCTTGGGCTCGATCTTGACCAGTTCGGCCAAGGGGTCCTGCAGGCGCCGGGCAATGCTGGCGGCGCCGCGCAGGCTCACGTCCACATCGGGCATTTCCTGCGAGGCAAATTCGCTGGCTGAATAGACCGAGGCGCCAGCCTCGCTCACCACCACTTTGTCCATGGGTCGGTCGGCGCGTCCGGCCAACTGCGCGATCAACTCGCCCGCCAGCTTGTCGGTTTCTCGGCTGGCCGTGCCGTTGCCGATGGCGATCAGGGTCACACTGTGGCGTTGGCACAGGTGGGCCAGCGTGTGCAGCGCGCCGTCCCAGTCGCGCTTTGGCTCGTGCGGAAACACGGTGGCCGTGGCAACCAGCTTGCCATTGGCATCGACCACTGCCACTTTGACGCCGGTGCGGATGCCGGGGTCCAGCCCCATCACCACCCGGGGTCCGGCTGGCGCGGCGAGCAGCAGATCACGCAGGTTGTCAGCAAACACCTTGATCGCCACCAGCTCGGCCGACTCGCGCAAACGCCCCAGCAGGTCCCGCTCGATCGACAGGCTGAGTTTGACGCGCCAGGTCCAGGCCACGCACTTGCGCAAGAAGTCGTCGGCTGGCCGGCCCTGGTGGCGCCAGCCCAGGCACAGCGCAATCCGCGCCTCGGCCAGGGACACCACCGGCCCCGCTCTTTTTTTTGTAGCTACATCGCCAAGCACAGCAGGGGCTGGAGCCACTTCTGGCTCTGGTGCGACGAGTCGGGCGTCAAGTACATTGAGCGAGCGGCCGCGAAACACCGCCAGCGCCCGGTGCGAGGGCACACGCCCGATCGGCTCGTCGTAAGCGAAGTAATCCCGAAACCGCGCCGCATCCACCGCATCGGGGTCCTGGCCTTCGCGCAGCCGGCTTTGGAACAGGCCCTGCTGCCACAGCCACTCGCGCAGGGTCTGCACCACGGACGCATGCTCCGCCCAGCGCTCGCTCAGGATGTCACGGACCCCATCCAGCACCGCGCCGGTGCTGGTGAAATCATCGCCAGCCTCGTTTTTGTCGGGAATCACAAAGCCTTGCGCCTGAACCAGGGGGTCCAGCGTAGGGTCGCCCCAAAGCAGGTCGGCCAGGGCTTCGAGCCCGGCTTCGCGGGCAATCTGGCCCTTGGTGCGTCGTTTGGTCTTGAAAGGCAGGTACAGGTCTTCCAGGGCCTGCTTGGTGGCAGCCGCCCGCAGCGCGGCCAACAACTCGGGCGTCATCTTGCCCTGTTCCTGGATACTGGTGAGTATGGCTTGCAGGCGATCCTGCATGTCCCGCAGGTAGACCAGCCGGGTGTCGATTTCGCGCAGCTGGATGTCATCGAGCCCGCCTGTCGCCTCCTTGCGGTACCGGGCCACAAAGGGCACTGTGGCACCGCCATCGAGCAAGGCCACTGCCGCCCGCACCTGGGCCTCGCCCACCCCGATTTCCTGCGCCAGTTGCGCGGTGATGTTCTGCATGAATGACGTGGCGGCCGGCGCGAGCTGGCCCGAATGAGGACGATGACAGAGCAGATGAGTGTGCCACAGCCGGCGTGTAGGAAAAAACCTGACACGCGGTTTAGCCAGCCGCTGACAAAAGTTTTTGTAACACCTCATTACATTCTTCTTAACCCGGTAACGCTGTCTCGCGAGCCGTGTGGACCCACCCTGAAGCAGCACAGAAAAGGAATGAACCATGATCCATCAGACGCCATCAGTCCAGCGCCCAGCCCTTGCCGGCGGCCTCCTGTCCGCCATGGCATCCGCTGAGGCTTCCCCGAAAGCCATGGTGGAAGAACTGCTGCCTTTTTCACTGCGATTGGTGCGCAACCAAAGTGACATGGACAAGGCCATCGACATCCGTCATTCGGCTTACGCGAGGCATTTGCCCGGCTTGGCCGAAACCCTGAAAGAGCCCGAATCGGCCGACTTTGACGACGGCGTCGCGGTGTTTCTGGCCGAGTCCAAACTGGACGGCTCGCCCTTGGGCACCATGCGCATCCAGACCAATGACTTCAAGCCGCTGTGCCTGGAGCAGTCGGTTCAACTCCCGGACTGGCTGCGCACGCGCCGGCTGGCTGAGGCCACTCGGCTGGCGGTGACCAATGACAAGGTGTCGCGGCTGGTGAAGGCGATCCTGTTCAAAACCTACTTCGTCTATTGCCGCCAAATCGGGATCGAATGGCTGGTGATCGCCGGCCGCTCGCCCATCGACCGTCAGTACGACCGCATGCTGTTCAAAGATGTGTTTCCCGAAATGGGTTACATCCCCTTGCGCCACGCAGGCAATCTGCCCCATCGGGTGATGTCATTCAATTTGGCAAAGACAGAAGAGCAGGAGGGTGTCGCCCAGCACCCCATGTTTGACTTCTTTTTCCGCACCCACCACCCCGACATGGACTTGACCCCAACCCTGAGCGCGATGGCCGCCAGCCAAGCTCAGCATGTGGTCCAGAGCCAGGGTGCTGCCAGGTTCAATTGAAGCCAAACCCGGGCAAAGAACTCAGGTTGAACATCAAATATTTCAAGCAAGTGCATGATTCATATGTTGTTTTTATAAAACAAAAATCATGAAACCGGTTGTCAATGCGGTGAATTGAGAGTAACTTCCGGCCTATGGGTGCTGTATTCGGCATTCAACACATAGGTAAACGCATGGTTTTCCGGTTGACATCCGATGGGAAGGCGATCTGAGGTGAGCGCCTTGATCACCAGCATCAACAGCCGCTTATTGCGGCTGAACCCCCTGCTTGAGAAGGGCATTTACTTCCTGTCCTCGTTCGCGACACCCCTGGCGCTAGCGCTGTTTTCATTGATCGCGATGTTTGCCTGGGATACCCAGTACCCGGTGAGCGAGCCGAAAGCCCTCAACTTCAGGGTGCTGCAAGGCAGCAGCGAACTGACCGACCCCTTGGTCGCGTCACAAAGACTGATGGATCGGCCGCTCACGCCCTACCAGGAGACACACCTGTCAGAAGACGCCTTCTGGCTCGTCATCCCCGTACCGGCGGCCGGCTCTCAAGAACTGCACTCCTTGGAATTTCCCTCGCGACACAGCGCCGACATTGCATGCTGGCAGGGTGGCACGCCCAATTCGCTCGGGGCAGCCAACAGACAGTCGGGCACCGGGAGTCTTGCGCCCGTCAAAGCAGGTTTCGCGCTGGACCTCAAGCCCGCCAGTGAGGCCACCACGGTGCTCTGCCGCATCCAGTCGGTAGGTCCGGCACGCTTGTCCGTGAAGCTCTGGTCCACCGCTGATCTGACGACCAACACCCTTGAATTCCACCGCAAATCAGGCCTGCTTGATGGTGGCATCATCGTCTTGGCGCTCTTTGTCCTCGTGACGGCCATGGTCAACCGCAGCGGCTTGTACCTGTTGTTTGCGGCTTGGCTGGTGGTCAATTTGCGCATGGGCGCGCTGTCGGTCGGATGGGACACCCAATGGCTTGGCAACGAAGTGCCGCAGGAATGGATCCAGCGCATGCGCTTGGTCACAACCTCGGTGTACTACCTGCTGACAGCGAGTCTCTTCAGCACCCTGTTCCGCGATGACCTGCAGGCGCTGAAGTCGCGCAAGCTGTTGCGGCTTGGCCAGTGGACCTGCATCCCACTTCTTATCCTCTCGGCTGTTCTGAGCTATCGCGATTACCTGCCGCTGCTTTGGGTGTCCACTGGCCTGTGCATTGGCATCCTGATTTACTACCTGGCGCAGATTTTGGCCAAGTCCCGCTCCAGGGTTGCCATTTGGTACAGCGCTGGCATCGCCGTGACCCTGATCGCCAGTTTGTCAGAAATCATTTCAGCGGCCTTGGGCGCGCGGGGCCTGCTCGGGTCCGTCAACAGTGTGACCGCCGCCCTGTCGTCGAGCCTGCTGACCGCACTGGCGATTGCCGAGCAGATGCGGCAGGAGCACGTCAAGCGCCTGGAAGTCCAGGCTGAACTGGCGCACACGTTCGAGGTCATGCCCATCGGCATGTTCACCCTGGACCTGGAGGGTCATTTTCTGAGCGCCAATCCGGCCCTCAAGCAGATGCTTGGCACCAATGTCATGAGTGGCGGCCGCAACAATTGGCAGCAGCATTTCGAAGCCGGCGCCTGGACGCGCCTGCACCAGATGGTGCATGCCGTCAAGGCGGCCGAGCTGGAAGCCAAGCACAACCCCGCGCCGGGTGGTTTCAGCACCTCTCAGCCGTCAGAGTTGATGCGGCAAGCCAACTCCGAACTGGAAATCAAGGGCAAACGGGCCGCCGGCGTGACCAGTGCCAAGCGCTTTCTGGTCAAGGCCATTTTGGCGCGCGACAAGATCGAGGGCTCGCTGCAGGACGTCACGGCCAAATCCAAAGCCACCGACGATCTTTATTTTTTAGCCAACCATGACTCCCTGACCAAGGCCTTGAACCGCCGTGGCATCGAACGCATCCTCACCTCTGCCATTGAGGACCTGGCGCCCGACCAGGCCATGGCGCTGGCCTACCTGGATCTGGACCGGTTCAAGCTCATCAATGACCTGTTCGGTCACAGCGTCGGGGACGAGGTGCTGCAACAGGTTTGCAAGCGGGTGGCGGACATGCTGCCGCGCGACATCCGGTTCGGGCGTTTTGGTGGCGACGAATTCGTGGTTGTGTTTCAGGATACGCCGATCTCCATGGCATCGCACATGTGCCAGGGCATTGTGGACAGCATCGGGACGCGTCCCTACCGGGTGGGGGGCAAAGCTTTCTACGTGCGTGGCTCGATCGGCCTGATCGAGGTGTCAGCCGGGATGCAATTCAAGGACGCCATCTCCACCGCCGACCGCGCCTGCCGACAGGCCAAGTCAGCCAACAGCGAAGGCCTGGTGGTGTACGAGAAATACGCGGTGGCGTTTCAGCAGCACGAGGCCGAGCTCAAGTTGATCGCCCAACTCTCCACGGCGTCGGCCACCGAGGGTCTGTACCTTGAAATGCAACCTATCATGTCACTGACGGCGCCCCATGAGTCGCTCAACTTCGAGGTCTTGCTGCGCATGGTGGACCCGCAGGGCAGGCAGATTCCGACCGAGCGACTGATCGCCGCCGGCGAAGCCAGCGGCCGCATGAGCATGATCGACCGCTGGGTGCTGACGTCCACACTGGCTTGGCTGGACCGGCATCAGGGCCAGCTCCGCAGCACACGCTTCGTTTGCATGAACCTCAGTGGCGCCTCACTCAACGACGAAAAATTTCTGGCCGACGTCTATGAATTGCTGGAAAAAAACCGCCACCTGGTGAACCAAATCTGCCTGGAAATCACGGAAAGTGTGGCCTTGCACGACATCGAGAACACCCGCCGCTTCGTCAACAAGGTCAGGCGCATCGGCGCGCGGGTGGCGCTGGATGACTTCGGCGCGGGCTACACCTCGTTCTCCTACCTCAAGGAGTTCACGGCGGACCTGCTGAAGATTGACGGCAGTTTCATCGTCAACATGAACCAGCATCCCGCCAACATCGCCATCGTGGAGGCGATTGTGAACCTGGCCAAGAATCTGGGGATGAAGGTGATTGCCGAGTGGGCCGAGGATGCAGCCACGGTGCAGACCCTGACCGACATCGGCGTGGATTATGTGCAAGGCTTCGTGGTGGCGCGCTCGCAGCACCCGGACAAGCTCCTGCTGGCCACGTCATCGGCCAGTTTTGTCAAGGACGAGGAACTGATGCACATGATGACGGCACTCAACAAGACAGAACCCGTCACAACGCAGGTGGACCTGTTCGTTGACGCAGCGGCGAGCCGATTGCACTGAGGTCTGCCACGGTCTGCCGGCCAGAGTCAGGCCGCGCGCAACGCGCGTTTGAGCTCCAGACCCAGCTCGGGCTTGTGGGCAAAGGGGTCGGTGGGGTTGCGTGCCAGCAGGACGTCTTCCATCCTGACCTGCACCGAGCCAATCGCCTTGGGGTGGCTGTAGATGTAGAACTGGCCGGCCGCCACGGCGTCGAACACCTTCTGCGCCACATCCGCCGCGCTAACCCGGCCCGAGCCCACCGCCTTGTCGCTCATCGCCTGGCCAATCAACTGGCTGCGCGTGGGCTTGGCTGGGGCGGCATCGGCCGGCCGGTTGCGGTGGCTCTGGCTGATGCCAGTCGGCACAAAATAGGGGCACAGCACCGAGGCGCTGATCTGGTCGGTGACCAGGGCCAGGTCCTGGTACAGGGTCTCGCTCAGGGCCACCACCGCATGCTTGCTGACGTTGTAGATGCCCATGTTGGGCGCATTGAGCAGACCGGCCATGCTGGCGGTGTTGACGATGTGGCCCTGCCAGGCCGGGTCTTGTGCTGCAGCCGCCAGCATCATGGGCGTAAACACCCGCACGCCATGCGCCACACCCATCACATTGACGCCCAGCACCCAGTCCCAGTCCTTGGCGGAGTTTTCCCAGATCAGGCCGCCGGAGCCAACACCGGCGTTGTTGAACACAAAGTGCGGCGCGCCAAAGCGTGCCTGCACGGCCTGGCCCAGCGCGTCCATGGCGGCGGCGTTCGACACGTCAACCCGCTGCGCCAGCACTTGCGCACCAGCCGCCTGAAGCTCCTGCGCGGCCCGGTCCAGCGCGTCCTGCTGCACGTCGACCAGCACCAGGTTCATGCCGAGTCGGGCACCGATGCGGGCGCACTCCAGGCCAAAGCCCGAGCCAGCGCCAGTCAATACCGCCGTTTTGTTGTTGAAATCCGTGATCATCCAATTGCTCCTGAGTTGAGAGGGTCCCAAACCATCTCGATATGGTCAATGCCGTCTTCGACATAAGGCCGGTTCACATCGACAAAGCCGTGACCGGCATAAAAAGCCTGGAGCCTTGCCTGTGCGCCAATGCGCACCGGATGCTCGCCCCATTGTCCGGCCACCGCTTGCAGCGCCCTGCGAATCAGGGCGTGGCCGAGTCCGGTGCCACGCTGGGCGGGGTCGGTCACCACCCTACCGATGCTGGCCTCGGCAAACTTGATGCCGGGGGCAAAGCAGCGCGCATAGGCCAACAACTGACCGTCTTGCGTGCCAATCAGGTGCAGGGCCTGCAGGTCGGCACCGTCGATGTCCTGAAAGGCGCAGGCCTGTTCCACCACAAACACCGCGCTGCGCAGCTGCAACAGATCGTGCAGCTGGCGGGTCGTCAGGGCGTCGAAAGGGCGCAACTGCCAGTCGATGGCCGGCGTCAGGCTCATGCCGCCGGCGCGGCCTTGAGCGTGAAGCCGATGCGCGGAAAATGCACATGCACCCGCCCTGCCCGCTCGTCGACCCGGCGCAGCGTGTAGCGGGTGCGTGTGGCGGCTACCAGCTCGCCCTCTGTTGGCTCGGGGCCGAAACTCTCGGCCGCCACCGTCACCCGGCGGCCCAGCGGAATACCATGCTCATCCTGGAAAAAAGCATCCAATTGGGCTGCAGGCCCCGCCGATGCGGCACATTGCGCTATGGCTTCTGTAGCAGACAGCTTGTCAAAGCGGCCATGGCCGATGGCCTCCATGCGGTCCATCCAGGCCAGCACGGCCGGCGTGGCATCCAGGATACCGGCCATCACCGCCACCCGCCGGCGCGAAAACCACAGGGGGTGGTAGACGGCAAAGTCGGCCACGCAGGGCGCAGCGCCCAACAGGTAGTCCTGCCCCTCCAGCATGGCCGCAATCCGGCGCAAATAGGATTTGTAGGCAGCGGTGGCATCGGCCGGGCGCAGCCGCGTCATGCCGGCTGTCATGGCACCACGATCGGCAGCGAAGGCTTTGGCCGCTTCTGGCGGCGCGCCTTCAAACAGCGCGGCCGCACCACGCGGCTGCAGGCTGTAGCCCATGGCAGCCCAGAACAGGGTGCTGTCGGCCCATTGGGCCAGCACCCGGGCCAGGCCGCGTTGCGGCGCCGGGTACAGCGCCGGTTCGGGCTGCAGCTGGTCGAGCACCTCACAGATCAGGGCGGTGTCGCAGTACACATCCGCGCCGATCTGCAGGAGCGGGGTCTTGCGGTAGCCGCCGGTGAGCGCCAGCACGTCGGGCTTGGGCATGATGGACGGGATGATGACCGACTTCCAGGCCAGTTGTTTGTAGCCGAGCACCAGCCGGATTTTTTCCGCAAACGCTGAGGTCGGGTAGTGGTGAAGAATGATGTCGGCCATGGCCAGCTCCCTCGGGTGGAAAAAGTTTCAGATCAGCTTGACCAGCTGCTTGCCAAAATTGCGTCCCTTGAGCAGCCCCAGAAAGGCCTCCGGCGCGGCCTCGATGCCCTGTGCCACTGACTCGCGCGCGCGCAGTTTGCCGGTGGCCACCAGCGTGCCCAACTCCTTGAGCGCAGTGGGCCAGACCTCCATGTGCTCGCTCACGATAAAGCCCTGGACTTTCAGCCGGTTGGTCAGGATCAGCGCCGGGTAGGCCAGCGGCAAGGGCGCACCGTTGTAGCCGGCAATCATGCCGCAGACTGCGATGCGGCCAAAGGCGTTCATCAGCGGCAGCACGGCGTCAAGCACCATGCCGCCCACATTCTCAAAATAGCCATCGATGCCGCCCGGGCACTCGGCGCGCAGGGCTTTGGACAGCGAGGCCGCGCTGCTGTGCTGCTTGTAATCGATGCAGGCATCGAAGCCGAGTTCTTCCACCGCGTAGCGGCATTTGTCCGGGCCACCGGCCACGCCCACCACGCGGCAGCCGCGCGCCTTGGACAGGGCGGCAAAGGCACTGCCCACCGCACCCGTGGCGGCACTCACCACCAGGGTCTGACCGGCTTGCGGCTCAATGATCTTCACCAGGCCATACCAGGCGGTGACACCGGGCATGCCGACCGCACCCAGGTAGGCGCTGAGCGGCACATGGGTGGTGTCCACCTTGCGCAGGGCGCCGGGCAGGCTGCCGTCCACCACGCTGTACTGCTGCCACCCACCCATGCCGACCACCTGGTCGCCCACGGCGTACTGCGCGTTACGCGACTCGACCACCTCACCCACCGTGCCGCCGCCCATGGTCTGACCCAGGGCCTGCGGTTGGGCATAGCTCTTGGCGTCGTTCATCCGGCCACGCATGTAGGGATCCAGGCTAAGGTAGTGGTGGCGCACCAGCACCTGGCCGTCCTGCAGGGGGGCTGTTTCGGCCACCACGCGTTTGAAATTGTTGGTCTGCGCTTCGCCGACCGGGCGGTTGTCGAGGTGGATCTGGATGTTTTGGGGCATGAGGGTCTCCGGCTGAGAAGGGATGAAAAACTGAGGTAGCGCGGCAGGCGGCTTAGTCGTCCAACGCCACCGGGTCGGCCGACAGCCGCGTTGGTGCCGACTGGCGCCGCACATACTTGAAAGTGCCGCTGGCACGGGCGCAGACGCGCCCGGCCTGGTCGGAAATACTGGCTTCGGTGAAACACATCGCGGTGCCGCGCTGCACCACCCGCCCAGCGCTGCTGAGCGGGCCACGTGCAGGCCGCAGAAAACTGGTTTTCATCTCGATGGTGACCACCCCCATGCCGGCTTGAAGACTGCGCGCAGCGGCCGCCATAGCGACATCCAGCAGCGTCATCAGAACCCCGCCATGCACCACGCCAAACGAGTTCAGGTGTTCGGGCAGCGGCACCAACACCAGCTCTGACAGGCCACCTTCAGACAGCCGCCGCTCAATGCCCAGGTGGGCCACAAACGGGTATTCGGCCGTCATGCCTAGCCGCCTCGCACGATGCTGACGCCGCCATCCACCGCCAGCCACTGGCCAGTGATGTGCTTGCCGGCATCCGATGCATACAGCACGCACAGGCCCTTGAGATCCTCATCGTCACCCAGCCGGCCCAGCGGCGCATGCGAAGCCAGGGTCTCGCCATGCTCGGCCAGTGCGCCCTGGGTCATACGGCTGGGGAAAAAACCGGGGCAGATGCTGTTGACGGTGATGTTGTACTTGCCCCATTCGGCCCCGAGCGCGCGGGTGAAATTGATCACCGCGCCTTTCGAGGTGTTGTAAGCGATGGTGCAAATTTCGGGCGGGTTGCCGCCCAGGCCGGTGATCGAGGCAATGTTGATGATGCGGCCCCTGCGCCGGGCGATCATGCTCTTTTTGGCGATGGCCTGGCTCAGCAAAAAATAGCCCCGGATGTTGAGGTTCATCACCTTGTCCCAGGCCTCGATCGGATGGTCCTCGGCCGGCGCACCCCAGGCCGCTCCGGCGTTGTTGACCAGGATGTCGACATCGCCCATACGCTGCAAGGTCTCATCGGCCAGGCGATGGATTTCGCTGTCGCGGGCGCAGTCGGCAGCCACCCATCTCGCGTCGATGCCGGCCGCCTGCAACTCAGCGCAAGCCTGCTCCAGGTCCGCCGCCTTGCGCGAACTGATCATGATCCTGGCACCGGCCTCGCCCAGCGCGTGGGCCATCTGCAGCCCAAGGCCGCGCGAACCGCCCGTGACCAGGGCCGTCTTGCCAGTCAGGTCAAACAATTGCTGGATGGTGCGCGTCATGAGGAGATTCCGGGTGAGGGTGCGTGATTTTGCGTGACCGGACCGGCTGCCCATGTCACGCGTGCGATATTGTCACGTTTGTCGACCTCGCCCACGATCAGGTCGAGGGCAGGCTGCCGCCGGGACCCACCTGCGCGTTAGACTTGCCAGCTTTCCCCTGACCCTGTTGCGCCAGCCCATGCCAGCCCACCACCTGCCCGCACAGCGGCTGGCCCTGATTCTCTTGGGGCTCGGCTTTGTGCTGCATGCCACGGTGGGTGCGCTACACGGCCTATCTGTGGACGAAGCGCACTACCTGCTCTATGCCCTGCACCCGGCCTTGAGCTATTTTGACCACCCCCCGCTGGTCGGTTGGGTGCAATGGCCACTGGTGGCCCTGGACGCGCCACTGCTGGTCCTGCGTTTGCTGCCCGGGCTGGTCTGGCTGGCTTCGGGCTGGTTGATCCTGCAACTGGCGCGCGAGCTCAGCCAGGGCAGCGAGCTGTCTGCGGATCTGGCCGGTGTGGCGGCGGTTGGGGCCTTTCTGCTGGCGCCGCTGTTCAACGTGCTGGGCATTGGGCTGCTGCCAGACAGCCTGCTGATGCTCCTGAGTCTGGCCATCCTGCGTCAAACCCTGCGGCTGATGCAGCCCCTGGCCCTCAGCGGGCCCCGTGATTGGCTGCTGCTGGGCCTGCTCCTGGGCTTGGCGGGCCTGAGCAAATACACCGCCATCCTGGCCGCCTTGGCAGTGGCGCTTTGCCTGCTGCTGACACACGGGTGGCCCCTGTGGCGGCAGCGCTGGCTGTGGGCTGCCACCTTGCTGGCCCTGCTGATGATCACGCCAGTGCTGGTCTGGAACGCCCAGAACCATTGGTTGTCATTCAGCTACCAGGCCCGGCATGGCGCAGGCGACGCCTGGCAGTGGCGGCAGCTGCTGGGTTTTGGCCTGCTGCAGTTGCTGGCCTACGGGCCTTTGCTGCTGTGGGCGGGGTCGGGCTGGCGGAGCACCCAGCACGATGCACGGCGGCGGGTGGCCTTGTTTTTTGTGTTGCCTTTTGGCGTGCTGGCCTTTTTGTCGGGTGGTGGCAGCAGCCTGCCGCACTGGACCGCGCCCGCTTGGGCCGCCCTGGTGCCTTTTGCCGGTTTGGGGCTGGCCCGCTCGATTCACGTTGGCCGGCGCTGGCTGGCCGCCGCGACCGCCGCGCTGCAGACGGCGGCGCTCGCCCTGCTGCTGCTGGCCATGACCACTGGCTTGCCGCCCTGGGCCGACCGAAGCGCCGAACCGGCTCCGACCGAGAACCCCTTTGCCGACCTGCATGGCTGGGACCAAGCGGCCAATCACGCGCGGGCACTGGCGCAAGCCCAGGGTCTGGGCGCGCTGGCCGTGCAGCACTGGACCCTGGCCAGCCGCCTGGCCTGGTATGGACGCCCGCTGCCGGTGCAGGTCCTGGACCACCGTGTGGACCAATTTGATTTATGGACGGTGCCACTGGCCCAGGGTGGCGATGCCCTGCTGCTGGACTGGTCGCTGATGCCATTTGCACTGCCGGTGGGCAGCGAGGGCTTTGCCCAATGCCAGCAGGTCGACAGCCTTCAGGTGCGCCGGTTGGGCGCCCTGCTCTCCGAATTCCACTTTTACGATTGCCGGAACTGGCAGGGCAAGGTCGGAGAGCAGGCATGACCACGCCGGAGCGACATCCTCTGGCACCGCCGGGGCAGACAGCCGCCGCCGGTCTGCTGCTGCTGCTGCTGGGCGCGCCCGTCTGGCTGGGGTGGTTCGAGCCCCGTCTGTTTCTCAACCTGAACCAGGCCTGTGCACTGCTGGGCAGCAGCCTGTGGGCGGGGCTGTCCTTGTTGGGCAATGGTTGGGGTCTGCTGGCTGTGACCTCCCCGCTGCTGGTGCTGGCACCCCGGCTGATGTGGGCCTGGCTCTGCGCGGCCCCTTTTGCCAGCCTGCTGTCGCGTGGCGTCAAGGCCTGGCTGCAGAGCCCGCGCCCGGCCGCCGTGCTGGATACGGCGCAGTTTCATATCCTGGGCGAGCCCTTGCACCTGGAGTCCTTCCCCTCTGGCCACACGGTCACCGCCTTTGCGGCTGCGACAGCACTCTACCTGGCCCGCAGCGGGCAAGCGGGCTGGCGTCGGAGTTGGCTGTTTGCGCTGGCCGCAGGTACGGGCTTGTCACGCATCGCGGTGGGCGCCCATTGGCCGGGCGATGTGCTGGTTGGCGCCGGCTTGGGTCTGATTGCAGGCAGCCTGGGCCACCTGCTCTGGCTTCGCGTGAGCCCCGGCTGGTTCAGGCCGTCGGCGCTGCCGCAGTGGCTGCTGGCCGCGCTGATGTGCGCCACGTGCTACGTGCTGTGGACTGAAACGCTCGACTTTGAGGCTAACCGGATGCCGCAACGGGTGTTGCTGGGGCTGGTGGCCGTTTCACTGCTTGGCTTTGGCGCACAAGCTTGGCGCACGCGCCGGAAAGTCATGGATCCCCGGTCGTAGCCGGGGATGACGATGCAAATGTCTGTCGTCCTCGCGCACGCGGGGACCCATGAACCCATAGGCCCTTAGACCCATGGATCCGTGCGCATCGCCGCGTTCTAAAACGCGGCGTCAGGCATGGTGGCGCAGAGTGGGTCGCGCGAACTCACGACCTGCAGCCAGGCGCCGATTTTGGGCAGTTCGTAGTGGTAAAAATAGGCTGCAGCCCTTGTCCTGCCTTGTGTCGTCACTATGGATTGTGTAGCATCGTCGCGCATCGCAGCCAGCGCGACGTCGAGCCAGATCCAGGCCAGCACGGTGTGGCCGAAGGCCTGCATATAGGGTACGGCGTTGGCCAGCGCCTCGGCGGGGATGCCAGTGGCCCACGCCGACCGGGTGGCACCTGCCACCTGTTGCAGGGCCTGCCGCAGCGCCAGGGCATGCTCGGCCAATGCCGGCACAGCCAGCGCACGCTCGGCCGTGGCCTCAATGCGGGCACTGAGCAACTGCAGGCCACGGCCGTTTTCCATCAGCACCTTGCGCCCAAGCAGGTCGGCGGCCTGAATGCCGTGCGTGCCTTCGTGGATCATGTTGAGGCGGTTGTCACGCCAGTATTGCTCCACCGGAAAATCGCGCGTGTAACCGTAGCCGCCATGGATCTGGATCGCCAGCGAGTTGGCCTCCAGACACCATTCACTCGGCCAGCTTTTGGCTATCGGCGTCAGCACCTCCAGCAGCAGGCGCGCCTCGTCGGCAGCTGCAGCCGAGCCGGTACGCTGCTCGTCCACCAAGCGGGCACAGTACAGCGCCAGGGCCAGCGCACCCTCACCATAGGCTTTTTGCGCCAGCAGCATGCGCTTGACGTCAGCGTGCTCGATGATGCGCACCTGGGGCGCCGCCGAGTCCTTGCCGCTGCTGCCGATGGTGCGGCCTTGCGGCCGGTTGCGGGCGTAGTCCAGCGAGGCGTAGTAGCCGGCCAGGCCGAGCATGGTGGCAGCGATGCCAACGCCAATACGCGCCTCGTTCATCATGTGGAACATGCAGCGCAGCCCCTCGCCGGGCTGCCCCACCAGGTAGCCGATGGCCCCCGCGCCAGCGCCAAATGGGCCGTCGGCCTGCGGTCGCACCGGGTACTTGCCTTCGCCAAAATTGAGCAGGCAGTTGGTGGTGCCACGCCAGCCCAGCTTGTGGTTCAGGCCGGCCAGCGCCACGTCATTGCGCTCACCGGTGAGTTGCCCGTCGGCATCAACCATTTTCTTGGGCACGATGAACAGCGAGATACCGCGTGTACCCGGCACCAGCTTGCCATCCGGCCCCGGTATCTTGGCCAGCACCAGGTGGATGATGTTGTCGGTCAGCTCGTGGTCGCCCGAGGAGATCCACATTTTGTTGCCCTTGAGCCGGTAGCGGGCCCCTAGCGGGTCGGCGGCAAAGTCAGCGCCATCCGGCAAGGCACGCGTGGCCACGTCGCTGAGCGAGGAGCCAGCCTGCGGCTCCGACAAACACATGGTGCCCGAGAAGCGCCCGGAGAACTCGTGGCGCGCGAAGGCGGCTTGCTGCTGCGCCGTGCCGTGCACCATCAGCAAATTGGCGTTGCCGGTCGTGAGCATGCCCGAGCCGATGCTGACCGAGGCGCAGGCAAAGAAGGCGTTGGCTGCGGCCTCTACCGTGTAAGGCAGTTGCATGCCGCCGTGCTCGTAGTCTTGCGCCGCACTGAGCATGCCCGAGGCGGCGTAGGCCTGCGCAGCCTCAAGCGTCGCCGCCGGCAGCACCACGCGTTCACCGTCAAAATAAGGCTCCTGGGTGTCGACCAGCCGATTGAACGGCGCGTATTTGTCGCGCGCAATCCGCTCGCAGGTGTCCAGCACCGCGTCAAAGGTGTCGCGCGAGTGGTCGGCAAACCGCGCTCGCTGCGTCAGGGCAGGCACCTCCAGCCACTGGTACAGCAAAAAATCGACCGTAGCGCGCAAACTCATGGCCGGCTCACAGCACCTCGAACACCCCGGCCGCACCCATGCCGCCGCCGATGCACATGGTGACGCAAACGCGTTTGGCACCGCGCCGGCGGCCTTCAATCAGGGCGTGGCCGGTCAGACGCTGACCGCTGACGCCGTAGGGGTGGCCCACCGCAATGGCGCCGCCATTGACGTTCAGACGATCGCCGGGGATGCCGAGCTTGTCGCGGCAATAAATCACCTGCACCGCAAAGGCTTCGTTAAGCTCCCACAGGTCGATGTCGGCCACCGTCAGCCCCAGCCGCGCGAGCACCTTGGGGATGGCAAACACCGGGCCAATGCCCATCTCGTCGGGCTCACAACCGGCCACGGCAAAACCCAGAAAGCGGCCAAGCGGCGTGAGCCCTCTTTTCTCGACCAGGCTTTCCGACATCACCACACAGGCGCCGCCGCCATCTGAAAACTGGCTGGCATTGCCAGCCGACACCAGGCCGCCCGGCAGGGCCGAGCGCAGGCCGCTGATGCCCTCCTTGGTGGTGCCCTCGCGGATACCTTCGTCCTGGCTGACGGTCACTTGCTTGGTGGTCAGGCCCATCACCTTGTCGGCCACACCCATGGTCACAGTGATGGGGGCGATCTCGTCATTGAACAGGCCGGCGGCCAGCGCGGCCGTGGCGCGCTGCTGACTGCCGGCGCCGTACTCGTCCATGGCGTCGCGCCCAATGCCATAGCGTTTGGCCACGTTCTCGGCGGTTTGCAGCATGTTCCAGTAGATCTCGGGCTTGTTCTTCACCAGCCAGGGGTCAGCCAGCATGTGCTGGTTCATTTCCTGCTGAACGCAAGAGATGCTTTCCACGCCGCCCGCCACATACACGTCGCCCTCGCCGGCGATCACGCGCTGCGCCGCCATGGCAATGGTCTGCAGGCCCGATGAACAAAAGCGGTTCACTGTCATGCCGGAGACCGTGACCGGGCAGCCGGCCCGCAGGGCCACTTGCCGGGCAATGTTGGCGCCGGTCGCGCCCTCTGGCGTGGCGCATCCCATGATGACGTCGTCAACCTCAGCGGCCTCGATGCCAGCGCGCGCGACGGCGTGCTGCACGGCGTGGCCGCCCAAGGTGGCACCGTGGGTCATGTTGAAGGCGCCTTTCCAGCTTTTGGCAAGCGGGGTGCGGGCGGTCGAAACAATCAGGGCGGATGACATGGTGAATTCCTCTGGTTCAAATCAATTGAATGTCTTGCCTTCGGCCGCCAGGCGAGCCAGCAGCGGCGCCGGTTGCCAGAAAGCAGCATCGTCGAGCGGGTTCTGGGCAAACCGGCCCATACTCTGTACCACATTGAACAGCCCGACCTCGTCGGCATAGTTCATTGGGCCGCCGCGATAGATCGGGAAGCCGTAGCCCATCAGGTACACCATGTCGATGTCGCCGGCCTTGGAGGCAATGCCCTCTTCCAGAATGTGCGCGGCCTCATTGACCAACGCATACACCAGGCGCTGCACGATTTCATCGTCCGAGATTTTGCGCGGGGTGATGCCCAGTGACGCACGGTGCGCCGCGATCATCTCCACCACCTCTGCGTTGGGAATGGCATCGCGCTTGCCAGCCACGTAGTCGTACCAGCCGGCACCCGTTTTTTGGCCAAAGCGGCCTTTTTCGCACAGCAGATCAGCGGTCTTGCTGTACTTCATGCCCGGCTTTTCCTGTGCGCGGCGTTTGCGGATGGCCCAGCCGATGTCGTTACCCGCCAGGTCGCCCATGCGGAAGGGGCCCATGGCAAAACCAAACTTTTCAATCGCCCGGTCAACCTGCTCGGGCGTGCAGCCCTCGTCCAGCAAAAAGCCGCCCTGGCGGCCGTACTGCTCCACCATGCGGTTGCCAATGAAGCCGTCGCACACGCCCGACACCACCGCCGTCTTGCGGATGGTCTTGGCCAGCGACATCACCGTGGCCAGCACGTCCTTGGCCGTCTTGGCGCCACGCACCACCTCGAGCAACTTCATGACATTGGCCGGGCTGAAGAAATGCAGGCCCACCACGTCTTGTGGGCGGCTGGTGAAGCTGGCAATCTTGTCCACGTCGAGGGTGGAGGTGTTGCTGGCCAGGATGGCGCCGGGCTTCATCACGCGGTCGAGCGCCTTGAACACCGTCTCCTTGACGCCGATGTCCTCGAACACAGCCTCGATCACCAGGTCGGTGCCGCTGAGGTCCTCGTAGCTCAACGTGGTCTTGAGCAGGGCCATGCGCTGCTCGTACTTGTCGGCCTTGAGCTTGCCTTTTTTGACCTGCGATTCGTAATTCTTGCGGATGGTGGCCACACCGCGGTCCAAGGCCTCCTGCTTCATCTCCAGCATCACCACCGGAAGGCCGGCGTTGAGGAAGTTCATGGCGATGCCGCCACCCATGGTGCCGGCACCGATGACGGCGACCGACTTCACCAGCCGCTGCGGCGTGTCCGAGGGCACATCGGGGATTTTGGAAGCAGCTCGCTCGGCCATGAAGATATGCCGCAGCGCGCGCGACTCAGCGGTCTGCATCAGGCCGATGAAAATGTCGCGCTCCGTGGCCATACCGGCCTCAAACTTTTGCTTGGTCGCCGCCTCCACTGCGTCGACGCACTTGGGAGGCGCCGGAAAATTCTTGGCCATGCCCTTCACCATGTTGCGGGCAAACTGAAAGTAGGCATCGCCCTGCGGGTGCTTGCAAGGCAGGCTGCGTACCAGCGGCAGCGGCCGCACATCGGCCACGGCATGCGCCAGAGCCAACGCCTCGTCAGCCAGGGTTTCGGCCGAGGCGGCCATTTTGTCGAACAATTTTTGTCCGGGCATCGAGGCCAGCAACTCACTTTTGACCGGCTCGCCGCTGACGATCATGTTCAGCGCCACTTCCACGCCCAAAACGCGCGGCAGCCGCTGCGTGCCACCGGCGCCGGGGATCAGCCCGAGCTTGACCTCTGGCAGCGCGACGCTGCAGCCCGGGGCGGCGATGCGGTAATGGCAGCCCAGCGCCAGTTCCAAGCCACCGCCCATACAAACGCTGTGAATCGCCGCCACCACGGGTTTGGCCGAATTTTCCAAGGCCAGGATCACACTCAGCAGGTTGGGCTCCTGGCTGGCTTTGGCGCTGCCAAACTCTTTGATGTCCGCGCCGCCTGAAAATGCCTTGCCAGCGCCAGTCAGAACCACCGCCTTGACGGTAGCATCGGCATTGGCCCGGCTCAAACCCTCGGCGATACCGAGGCGGGTGGCGAAACCCAGCCCATTGACGGGTGGATTGCTGAGCGTGATGACAGCGATGTCACCCTGCACATGGTACTGAGCGGTCATGGGAGATCTCCTAAACGTCGGAAAATAGAACGGTCGTTCTTTTTTAAATTGTAGGCCACAGGCACCAGCCAAACCCCAGTATTTTGTCGCGACTGGGACAGGGTCGACTAAACCTCCAGCCACTCCTTGCGAATGGCGGCGTCAGCCCGTAAGGCCTCGGGCGTTCCCTCGAACACGATGCTGCCGTGCCCCATCACCAGGCATCGGTCTGAAATGCCCATGGCAATGGTGAGCTTTTGCTCGATCAGCAGCACCGACAGGCCGCGCTGGCGCAGGGTCTGGAGGAATTCGGCCACCAGTTCCACGATTTTTGGCGCCAGCCCCTCAGTGGGCTCGTCGATGATGATCAGGTCCGGGTCACCCATCAGGGTGCGGCACAGGGTGAGCATCTGCTGCTCGCCCCCGGACAGCACGCCGGCCTCGGTATGCTCGCGCTCCTTGAGGCGGGGAAACAGGCGGTACATGTCGTCAAACGACCAGCGTGGCTTGGCCTTGCCGCGCTTTTGCCCCAGCAACAGATTCTGGTGTACGGTGAGCTTGGGGAAAATGTCACGGTTTTCCGGCACATAGCCGACCCCGAGGTTGGCGATCTCATAGGGCTTGCGGCCTAGCGTCTCCAGGCCCTTCCAGCGCACTGAACCCTCGCAGGCCACCATGCCCATGATGGCCTTGGCGGTGGTGGAGCGGCCCGAGCCGTTGCGCCCGAGCAGGGCCACGATTTCGCCCTGCCCCACGGCCAGGTCGACGCCATGCAGCACGTGACTTTTGCCGTAATAGGCTTGGAGTTGTGTGACCTGCAGCATGGTCAGCCGCCCCCGCCGTGGGCGCTTGCTTGGGCATCGGCCACCACCGAGCCCAGGTAAGCCTCTTGAACCTGAGGGTTGGCCCGCACCGCCTCGGGGGTGTCAAATGCAATCACCTCGCCGTACACCAACACTGCAATCTTGTCAGCCAAGCCAAACACCACGCCCATGTCATGCTCCACGGTCAGCAGGGTCTTGCCCTCGGTCACCTCTTTGATGAGCTCAATAAAGCGCGCTGTTTCGCTGCGGCTCATGCCCGCAGTGGGCTCATCGAGCAGGATCACGCTGGCACCGCCGCCAATGGTGATGCCGATTTCAAGCGCGCGCTGCTCAGCGTAGGTCAGATTCATCGCCAGCACATCGCGTTTGCGCTGCAGGCCAATCATCGCCATCAGTTGATCGGCGCGGGCATTGGCATCGTCCAGATCCACCAGGAATTTCAGGAAGGTGTACCGATAGCCCAGGCTCCAGAGCACACCGCAGCGCAGGTTCTCGAACACGCTGAGTTTGGGGAAGATGTTGGTGATCTGGAAGCTGCGCGACAGCCCGAGCCGGTTGATCTCGTAAGGCTTCAGGCCATTGATGCGCTGGCCGTGCAGCAGCACATCGCCACTGCTGGCCTCAAAGCGGCCACTGATCAGATTGAACAGGGTGGACTTGCCCGCGCCGTTGGGGCCAATGATGGCCACCCGCTCGCCAGCATGTACCGCCAGATTTGCGCCGCGGATGATCTCGGTCCGGCCAAAACTTTTGTGGAGGTCCCGCAGTTCGAGGGCATAGCCACCCGATGCCATGCTTGTCGCCATCAAGCGCCGCCTTTCGCTTGCAAAGCGTGTTCAATTTCCGCCTGCGCCGCATCCCACTGCCGGGTAAAGCGCGCCAGCAAGGGCCGCAGGGCCGCCACGCCCGCAACCAGCAGCAGCACCGCACCCAGCCAGCTCGTGGCCGCAGCCGTGTCCAAAGCCAGGCCTAGGAAGGTCACCACGGTGCCAGAGGCCGAGCTCAGTTGCAGGTGGTACACCATTTCAATCAGGGCGGCCCCGCCCGCCAGTGCCACCAATGCGGTGGCCAACAAGCCCGCATAGACCGGCACCAGCCGCGCCAGCTTGCGGTGCAGCGCCAGCCGCAGGTTCATCATGATCAGGCTGGCGATGCCACCAGGCGCATACATCACCATGAACAGAAACAGCAGGCCCAGGTAAAGCAGCCAGGCCTTGGTGAATTCGCTCAGCAACACAAAGGCCAGCACCATCAGCACGGCGCCGATGATGGGGCCAAAGAAAAAAGTGGCACCACCCAGAAAGGTGAACAGCAGGTAAGCCCCTGAGCGGGCCGCACCCACCACCTCGGCCGTCACGATCTCGAAGGTGAGCGCACCCAGCCCGCCCGAAATACCGGCAAAAAAGCCGGCGATGATGAAGGCCGTGTAGCGCACGCGCTGCGGGTTGTAGCCAATGAACTCCACCCGCTCCGGGTTGTCGCGCACCGCATTGAGCATTCGGCCCAGGGGGGTCTGGGTAAAGGCATACATCAACACCATCGAGACCAAGGTGTAAGCGGCAATCAGGTAGTAGACCTGGGTGGCCGGGCCAAAATTGATGCCCAACACCGGCTTGCCCATCACCCGATTGCCCGAGACGCCGCCTTCGCCGCCAAAAAACTCCGGCACCATCAGTGACATGGCAAACACCAACTCTGCCAGACCCAGTGTGATCATGGCAAAGGTGGTGCCGGACTTGCGCGTGGTGACATAACCGAACAACACGGCAAATCCCATGCCGGCAAAGCCACCGACCAGCGGCACCAGCGACACTGGCAGCGACCCACCACCGTAACTGTTGAGCGCATGGATGGCCACAAAGGCCCCAAGGCCGGTATAGACCGCGTGGCCAAAGCTCAGCATGCCGCCCTGCCCCAAGAGCATGTTGTAGGACAGGCAAGCGATGATGCCAATGCCCATTTGGGACAGCATGGTCACCGACAGACCACTGGTAAAGACCTGGGGTGCGGCCAGCAGCAGCAGCGCGAACAGCGCCCAAACCCAGGGTGGGCCCACACGGGCAGACAAGCGAGCCATCAACATCAACCCTCGCGGTTACCAAGCAGGCCACGGGGCCTAAAAATCAGGATCAGCACCAGCAGCAGGTAGGGCAGGATGGGCGCCACCTGGGCAATGGTCAGCCGAGACAATGAGTTGTCGCGCAAGGCCGCGCTGACCGGCAGGTTCAGTTGCTGCAGCAAGCTCATCACCGAATAATCAAAGGCCACCGCAAAGGTCTGCAAGGTGCCGATGAGCAGCGAGGCGATGAAGGCGCCCGACAAGGAGCCCATGCCACCGACCACCACCACCACAAAGATGATGGAGCCCACCGTGGCGGCCATGGACGGCTCGGTCAGGAAGGTGCTGCCACCAATCACGCCGGCCAGCCCCGCCAGCGCCGCCCCGGCGCCAAACACCAGCATGAAAACCCGCGGCACGTTGTGGCCCAGCGCCTCGACCGCGTCGGGGTGCGTGAGCGCGGCCTGGATCACCAGCCCGACCCGGGTGCGGGTCAGCAACAGCCAGATGGCAACCAGCATCGTCAAAGCCACCAGCATCATGAAACCGCGGGTAGCGGGAAACGGTGAGCACACCACCCTGATCGCCGCGTCAGTGGCACTGCACCACTCCGCCGGCGCAGCACCCCAGATCAGCCGCAGGCCGGTAACCGAATGGTTGATCAGCGTGAACGCCGGGCCCTGAAGCGTCGTGGGCGGCTTGAAGTCAAGCGCAATGCGGCCCCAAATCAGCTGCACCAGTTCCAGCACCACATAGGTCAGGCCGAAGGTGATCAAAAGCTCGGGCACATGGCCGAATTTGTGCACCCGGCGCAGGCAAACCCGCTCAAACAGCGCCCCCAAAGCGCCGACCACCAGGGGCGCCAGCACCAACGCAGGCCAGAACCCGACCCAACGCGACACCGTGTAGCCCACATAAGCGCCCAGCATGTAGAAGCTGGCATGCGCAAAGTTGAGCACGCCCATCATGCTGAAGATCAGGGTCAGACCCGAACTCAGCATGAACAGCAGCAAGCCGTAGCTCACGCCGTTGAGCGTCGAGATGATGAAAAACTCCATGTAAGGCGTCCTGCTTCATGACAAAAAACCAAAAAGCCCGCTGCGGCACACCGCCTCGGGCTCTGTGCCGGCGCAAGCCGGTCAGGGGCGCTTCATCTGGCAGCTGGTCGGCGTGCTGGACACGTAGTTCGGGTACTCCTTGAGCGGCACCAGGGTCATGCCGGTGTTCTCGGGGCTGTAGGGGTACTTTTTGTCCGCCTTTTGCCAGACGGTCATATAGAGCGGCTGCTGCAGCTGGTGGTCAAACTTGCGCATTTCGACCTCACCATTGAAGCTCTTGACCTGCAAGCCCTCCATGGCCGCAGCCACCTTGACCGGATCCGTCGACTTGGCCTTGGCCATGGCTGCGCCCAGCATCTCGTAG
This sequence comes from Betaproteobacteria bacterium, assembly GCA_037134215.1. Taxonomy (GTDB): domain Bacteria; phylum Pseudomonadota; class Gammaproteobacteria; order Burkholderiales; family Burkholderiaceae_C; genus Rhodoferax. The sequence goes on along the minus strand of JBAXMQ010000022.1, from coordinate 4,998 downwards.
ATGCGGATGGTGGAGCCGGTGTAGAAGTCGTCGTTGTACTTGGCCTTGAACTCGTTCATCCACTTGTCCATTTGGCCACCCATGTTGTAGTGGCTGTAGGCGATCTGGTACACCCGGCCGGCGCCGTTGGTGCCCAAAGCGGTGGGCGTGCCGGTGACGCCGGCATAGTAGGTAAAGAACTTTCCGGTGTAGCCGTTTTCATTGGCGGCCTTGATCAGCAGCGAGAGGTCGGAGCCCCAATTGCCGGTGACCACCGTGTCAGCGCCCGATGCCTTGATCTTGGCGATGTAAGGGGCGAAGTCGCGCACCTGGGCCAGCGGGTGCAGGTCTTCTCCGACGATCTGAATGTCAGGGCGCTTGCGGGCCAGGGTGTCCTTGGTGTACTTGGCCACCTGTACGCCGTGTGAGTAGTTTTGGCCCAGGATATAAATCTTCTTGATGTCTTTCTCGTCGACCATGAAGCTCGACATGGCCTCCATCTTCATGGAGGTGTCAGCGTCAAAGCGGAAGTGCCAGTAATTGCACTTGCTGTTGGTCAGGTCCGGGTCCACCGCCGAGTCATTGAGGTAGACGACTTCTTTGCCGGGGTTGCGCTCGTTGTGTTTGGCCACAGCGTCCGACAGGGCCAGGGCCACCGACGAACCGTTGCCTTGCACGATGTAGCGCACGCCCTGGTCAATGGCAGCCTTGAGCGCGTTCAGGCTCTCAGCCGGGCTGAGCTTGTTGTCAATGGCGGTGATCTCGAACTTGACCCCGGCTGGGTTGCCGGCGCCACTGAATTTTTCGGCGAAGAACTGGTAGCCCTTCATTTGGCTCACGCCAACTGGCCCCAGCAATCCGGTTAAAGGATCGATACGGACCATCTTGACCGTCTCGCCTTTTTGGGCCATGGCCGCGCCGGCACACAGCAGGGCCACTGTGGCCGCGACAAACTTCAATGCGTGGGTCATTAAAAAACTCCTAGTTGAATGTGGTGCCGAGGTTACAAGCTTTTGTGCAGCGCAATACTGGGGTTCTCCCTAGGGCCAGTCGCTTGGGCGATAGGCCGCCAGGGTGCAGACGCTCACAAACCGGGCAAACGGTAATCCTGAAGCACCTCACGCAGCTTGGTTTTCTGCATCTTGCCGGTGCCGCCCAGCGGTATGGCGTCGAGAAACACCACATCATCGGGGATCTGCCATTTGGCGGTCTTGCCCTCGTAGAAGGCGATCAGTTCGTCGCGGCTGACCTGTGCGCCGGGCTTCTTGACCACCGCGATGATGGGGCGCTCGTCCCATTTGGGATGCTTCATGCCGATGCAGGCCGCCATGGCCACGGCCGGATGCGCCATGGCGATGTTTTCGACGTCAATTGAGCTGATCCACTCGCCGCCCGACTTGATCACGTCCTTGCTGCGGTCGGTGATTTGCATGTAGCCGTCGGGGTCGATGGTGGCCACGTCGCCCGTGGGGAACCACCCATCTGTCAGGGGGCTGCCGCCCTCGCCCTTGAAGTAGGCGCTGATGATCCACGGCCCGCGCACCAGCAGGTCGCCAAAGGCCTTGCCGTCCCAGGGCAGCTCATGGCCCTCGGGGTCAACAATCTTCATGTCCACGCCGAAAATACCCCGGCCCTGCTTGAGCCTGACCTTCATTTTGTCCTGGGGCGCCAGGTCCAGGTGCTTGTTTTTGAGGGTGCACACCGTGCCCAAGGGGGACATCTCGGTCATGCCCCAGGCGTGCAGCACCTCGACGCCATAGTCGTCGTTGAAGGCGGTGATCATGGCCGGCGGGCAGGCCGAGCCGCCGATCACCGTACGCTTGAGTGTGGAAAAACGCAGGCCGCCGGCCTGCATGTGGCCCAGCATCATCTGCCACACGGTCGGCACGCCGGCGGCGAACGAGACCTTTTCAGTCTCGATCAACTCAAAGATGGACTTGCCGTCCATCGCCGGGCCGGGAAACACCAGCTTGGCACCGGTCATGGCGGCGGAATAGGGCAGGCCCCAGGCGTTGACGTGGAACATGGGCACCACTGGCAACACCGCGTCACGGGCGCTCATGGACAGTGCGTCAGGCAGGGCGCCGGCCCAGGCATGCAGCAGCGTGGAGCGGTGGCTGTACAGCACGCCTTTGGGGTTGCCCGTGGTGCCGCTGGTGTAGCACATGCTGGAGGCCGAATTCTCGTCAAAAATAGGCCAGGCGTACTCTGTGGGCTGCGCGCCCACCCAGACCTCGTAGCTCACCAGACCGGGGATGCCACTGTCAGCGGGCAGCTTGTCGGCGTCACACATCGCCACATAGTGCTTGATGGTCGGGCAGCGGCCTGCAATCGCCTTAATGATGGGCAAAAAGCTCAGGTCGAAGCACAGCACCGAGTCCTCGGCGTGGTTGGCAATCCAGGTGATCTGATCGGGGTGCAGACGCGGGTTCAGGGTGTGCAGCACCCGACCCGAACCGCTGACACCAAAGTAAAGCTCCAGGTGGCGGTAACCGTTCCAGGCCAAGGTGGCGACCCGGTCGCCAAAGCCCAGCTTCAGACCGTCGAGCGCATTCGCCACCTGGCGCGAACGCGCGGCCAGGGCCTTGTAGGTATAGCGGTGAATATCGCCCTCCACCCGGCGTGACACGATCTCAGCATCCCCATGGTGCCGCTCGGCGAAATCGATCAGCGACGAAATCAGCAGCGGGTGGTTTTGCATCAGACCAAGCATGGGTGGCTCCTGGGTTTGGAAGTAACAAGGCCCGCATGGTACTTCGAAACGGGCCGTTCGCGGCCTTTATGATCACGCTGATGAGCACGTCATCCTTCACCACCGCAGACCCGGCCATCTCAAAGCCGCTAAAGCCCAACAAGTCGCTGCCGACAAGCCGTGATGCGCGCGCCCTCGCCGCCCGACGTCTGCCACGTCTGATTTACGACTTCATCGATGGCGGGGCGGGTGACGAAATCGGCCTGGCCAACAATCTTACGGACCTGCAGCGCGTGCGCCTGCAGCCACGCAGTCTGGCGGATGTCAACACCATTTCACTGAAAACCTCATTTCTGGGGCGGGACTGGGACGTGCCATTTGGCGTCGCCCCCATGGGCATGTGCGACCTGGCCTGGCCCGGCACTGACCGTAGCCTGGCAGCCTTGAGCCAACGCCACAACCTGCCCCTGGGCGTATCCACCGCCTCGTCGACCTCGATGGAAGACCTGCTCAGGCTCAGCGGCGGGCGGGCCTGGTTTCAGCTCTATGTGACCGGCAGCACGCAAGACGCGATGGCGCTCAGCAGCCGCGCTGCCAAGGCCGGCTACGACACCTTGATCCTGACCGTCGACGTGCCGCGCCTGGGCAAGCGGCCGCGCGATGTGCGCAATGGTTTTGCCACGCCGTTCCGCATGACCGCAAGGCACTTCATGGACTTCGCGACCCACCCCCATTGGTCACTCAAAACCCTGACCAGCGGCCTGCCCACCATGGCCAATTTTTCGGGCGCCAATGCCAAGGGCTATGACCGCAACGCACCGAGAACCGGCGCCAACTGGGCGTTTCTGCAGCAACTGCGCGCCCACTGGCGCGGCAAGCTCGTGGTCAAGGGCGTGCTGTCCGCCGAGGATGCAATACGCATCAAGAACGAGGGTGCCGACGCCATCTGCGTCTCCAACCATGGCGGCCGTCAGCTTGACAGTGCCCCCTCGGCCATCGCGGCGCTGCCAGCCATCCGGCAGGCCGTCGGCCCGGCCTACCCGCTGCTATTTGACAGCGGCATCCGAACCGGTGACGACATGGTCAAGGCCCGAGCCTTGGGCGCAGACCTGGTGCTGGTGGGGCGACCTTTTCTGTATGCGTTGGCCGCGGTCGGTGCGGTCGGTGCTGAACGCATGTTCGACTGCTTCAAGGGTGAAATCGATACCGCGCTGGCACAGCTGGGGGTGGCTGACATCTCGGCTGTCTCACCGGCCTGCCTTTACAGGGCCCCAACCGAGCCCACCTTCCGCTGACCCGAGAAATGAGAAAGCTATGAGCGATGTTGTACTGTTAGATGGCGGCATGGGCATGGAACTGTTGCAACGTTCCGAGAACAAGACCCCTGCCCTGTGGTCCGCCGATTATTTGTTAAGCGAGCCCGATCTCGTCACCCAAATCCACCGAGACTACATGGATGCTGGCGCCAGCGTGATCACCACCAACACCTACTCGGCCAGCTTCACCCGAATGGCCATGGTCGGTATGGAAGACAAGGTGCCGCTGCTGCAACAACGCGCCTGCGAGCTTGCCGCCCTGGCTCGCCATCAAGCCGGACGGCCGCGGGTTGCCATTGCTGGCAGCCTGCCGCCGCTCAATGGCACCTACCGGCCAGATCGGGTAAGGCAATTTGAAGTCAACCTGGCAGAGTACCGCCAACTGGCCGCATTGCAGGCGCCTTATGTCGACCTGTTCATCTGTGAAACGATGTCCACAGCGCAAGAGGCGCGGGCTGCAGCGCAAGCCGCCAGCGAGCACAACAAGCCGGTCTGGGTGTCCTGGTCGCTGCAGGACGACGGGCCCTGCCTGCGCTCGGGTGAGACGATTGCGCAGGCCTTTGCCGCACTGGCGGGTCTGCCCATCGGCGCGGTGCTGGTCAATTGCTGCCCGCCAGAGAGCATCAGCGGCGCCATGCCCGGCTTGATTGCCACCGGTTTGCCCGCCGGCGGCTATGCCAACGGCTTTGTTGCCATCCCCCAAACATTTCTGCCCGGCAAAACCAGAGAGCAACTTAGCAGCCGCACCGACCTCGGACCCACCGAGTATGTCGGCTTTGCCGATGCCTGGCTGTCGCACGGTGCCAGCATCATGGGGGGCTGCTGCGAGGTCGGCCCAGCCCACATCCGGGCCATGCGCGACCAGTTGCTGGCCCAAGGCCACGCCATCCGCTCGCCGGCGGGTTGATCGCCATTTCACCCGTGAGGACACTACGGGTGCTTTGTGTAATCAGGGTGGCGGGGCATTCGGCTCCGCGGCTGTCCCCCGCCCGTTGGGCTCCTCCTTGATGC
>JBAXMQ010000021.1:0-34463 GCA_037134215.1 Betaproteobacteria bacterium | reverse complement strand
AGACCCTGGTGCTCAACCGCCTGCGCAGCCGCGTGCGCGTGCAGGCCGACGGGCAGATGAAGACCGGGCGTGATGTGGTGATTGGTGCCTTGCTGGGTGCCGACGAGTTCGGCTTCGCCACCGCACCGCTGGTGGTGGAGGGCTGCATCATGATGCGCAAATGCCACCTCAACACCTGCCCGGTGGGCGTGGCCACCCAAGACCCGGTGCTGCGCAAGAAGTTCTCCGGCAAGCCCGAGCATGTGGTCAATTACTTCTTCTTCATCGCCGAAGAGGCACGCCAGATCATGGCGCAGCTCGGCATCCGCAAGTTTGACGACATGATCGGCCGCGCCGACCTGCTCGACATGCGCCAGGGCATTGCGCACTGGAAAGCCAGCGGCCTCGATTTCAGTCGACTGTTCGCCATGGCGCCGGTCGGCCCCGAGGTGCCACGGTACCAGGTCGAAACCCAGTCGCACGGCCTGGAGAAGGCCCTCGACCAGGTGCTGATCGCCAAAAGCCGACCCGCCATCGACCGGGGCGAACGCGTGCAGTTCATGGAGGTGGCGCGCAACGTCAACCGCTCGGTCGGCGCCATGCTGTCCGGCGCGCTGACCCAGGTTCACCCCGAAGGCCTGCCCGACGACACCATCCGAATCCAGCTCGAAGGCACGGGCGGCCAGTCATTTGGCGCCTTCCTGGCGCGCGGCATCACGCTCTACCTGATTGGCGACGCCAACGACTACACCGGCAAGGGTTTGTCCGGCGGCCGGGTGGTGGTGCGCCCCAGCATCGATTTCCGCGGCGAGGCAGTGCGCAACACCATTGTCGGCAACACGGTGATGTATGGCGCCACCAGCGGCGAGGCCTTTTTCAGCGGCGTGGCGGGCGAGCGTTTTGCGGTGCGGTTGTCGGGTGCCACGGCGGTGGTGGAGGGCACCGGCGACCACGGCTGCGAGTACATGACCGGCGGCACTGTGGCGGTGCTGGGCAAGACCGGGCGTAACTTTGCCGCCGGCATGAGCGGCGGCATCGCCTATGTGTACGATGAAGACGGCCAGTTTGCCCGCCGCGCCAACACCGCCATGGTGGCGCTGGAGAAACTGTTGACACCGGCAGAGCAAGAGGCCACGGTGCCGCGCGCCATCTGGCATCAGGGCCAGAGCGACGAGGCCCAGCTCAAGAAACTGCTGGAAGACCACAACCGCTGGACCGGCAGCCGTCGCGCACGCGAACTGCTGGACACCTGGGACCAGGCGCGCTTGAAGTTCGTCAAAGTCTTTCCGCTGGAATACAAGCGGGCTCTGGGCGAAATTCATGCCAAGAAAACGGCGTCAGCCCTTGCCAGCGCTGGTGATAGTGCTATGGAAAAAGAAGCAATGACCGTCCGCTGATGCGGCACCACTCTCAGGACAAGGAACAGCATCATGGGAAAAATCACCGGTTTCATGGAGTTTGAGCGGCTCGAAGAGGGCTACAAGCCCGTGCCCGAGCGGCTCAAGAATTACAAGGAGTTCGTGATCGGACTGGATGACCAGCAGGCCAAACAGCAGTCGGCACGCTGCATGGACTGCGGCACACCGTTCTGCAACAGCGGCTGCCCGGTCAACAACATCATCCCCGACTTCAACGAACTGGTGTTCCGGGGCGACTGGCAGAACGCCATCGAGGTGCTGCATAGCACCAACAATTTCCCCGAGTTCACCGGCCGCATTTGCCCGGCGCCCTGCGAGGCCGCCTGCACGCTGAATGTGAACGACGACGCGGTGGGCATCAAGTCGATCGAGCACGCCATCATCGACCGGGCCTGGAGCGAGGGCTGGGTGCAGCCGCGCCCGGCGTCGCAAGCCAGCGGCAAAAAGGTGGCGGTGGTGGGCTCCGGCCCGGCCGGCATGGCGGCGGCGCAGCAGTTGGCCCGCGCCGGCCACGCGGTGACGCTGTTCGAGAAGAACGACCGTGTCGGCGGCCTGCTGCGCTACGGCATTCCCGACTTCAAGATGGAAAAAGACCACATCGACCGCCGTGTGGCGCAGATGGCTGCAGAAGGCGTGATCTTCCGCACCGGGGTGCTGGTGGGTGCCTTGCCGGAGAGCTCCAAGGTCACCAATTGGGCTCAAGAGACGGTCTCGCCAGCCCAGCTGCAGCAGGATTTTGATGCCGTGTTGCTGACCGGCGGCGCCGAGCAGTCGCGCGACCTGCCGGTACCGGGCCGCGACCTGTCTGGCATCCATTTCGCCATGGAGTTCCTGCCGCAGCAGAACAAGGTCAACGCCGGCGACACGCTGGCCGACCAGCTGCGCGCCTCCGGAAAGAACGTGATCGTGATCGGTGGCGGTGACACCGGCAGCGACTGCGTGGGCACCAGCAACCGCCATGGCGCCGCCAGTGTGACCCAGTTCGAGGTCATGCCGCAGCCGCCAGCCGAAGAAAACCGGCCCATGACCTGGCCCTACTGGCCGCTCAAGCTGCGCACCAGCTCCAGCCACGAAGAGGGTTGCGAGCGCGAGTTCGCCATCTCCACCAAGGAATTCCTGGGGTCGGACGGCCGTGTCACTGGCTTGAAGACAGTGCGCGTTGAGTGGCGTGACGGGAAGATGGCCGAGGTGCCTGGCAGCGAGCAGGTGCTGCCGGCTGATCTGGTTTTACTGGCCATGGGCTTTGTCAGCCCCGTCGCCACGGTTCTGGACAGCTTTGGCATCGAGCGCGATGCCCGTGGCAACGCCCGTGCCGGTACCGACCTGGTGGGCGGCTATGCCACCAACGTGCCGAAGGTGTTTGTCGCTGGCGACATCCGCCGTGGTCAGAGCCTGGTGGTCTGGGCCATCCGGGAGGGCCGGCAGGCCGCGCGCTCGGTAGACGAATTTTTGATGGGTTTTAGCGAATTGCCAAGGTAATGGTGGGGTAAAGCGGGGGCTTTGTCACTGAGACATCAGGGCAATCCCTTATCATCGGCCCGGCTGGGACAGTCCTGGCTCACCACGCCATGGCCGCATCCCCGCCTGAATCCCTCGTTGAACTGCGTCACCTCACCTTCGGGTATGGGGAACGCGTCATCTTGGATGACATTTCGCTGGTGGTGCCGCGCGGCAAAGTCACGGCTCTGATGGGCGCATCGGGCGGTGGCAAGACCACCATCTTGCGGCTGATCGGCGGCCAGAACCGGGCGCAGTCTGGCCAGACCCTGTTTGACGGGCAGGACATTGGCCCTATGAATCAGACCGAGCTTTACGCCGCGCGCCGGCGCATGGGCATGCTGTTCCAGTTTGGCGCCTTGTTTGCGGACCTGTCGGTGTTTGACAACGTGGCCTTTCCGCTGCGCGAGCACTCTGACCTGCCCGAACCCCTGATCCGCGACATCGTGCTGATGAAGCTCAATGCCGTGGGCCTGCGCGGCGCCCGCGACCTCATGCCCAGCGATCTGTCGGGCGGCATGGCGCGGCGCATTGCTTTGGCGCGCGCCATCGCGCTCGACCCCGAACTGGTGATGTACGACGAACCCTTCTCCGGGCTGGACCCGATCTCGCTGGGTACGGCGGCGCACCTGATTCGCCAGCTCAACGACACGATGGGCCTGACCAGCATTTTTGTCTCGCACGAGCTCGAGCAGACCTTTGCCATTGCCGACCACGTGATCATCCTTGCCAACGGCAAGATTGCCACCCAGGGCACGCCAGCCCACGTGCGCCAAAGCACGGACCCGCTGGTGTACCAGTACGTCAACGCCTTGTCCGACGGGCCGGTGCGCTTTCATTACCCCGGCCCGACCGTGGCGCAGGACTTCGGGGTGACCGCGCAATGAGCTGGTACAAGCCGGCCGAACTCGGCTTTGGCGTGCGTCGGCAGCTCGCCGGCCTGGGCTACGGCGCCCGCCTGTTCGCCCGCTTGCTGGCCACTCTGCTGCCGGCGCTGCGCCGCTTTGCTCTGGTGCGCGACCAGATTCATTTTTTGGGCAACTACTCGCTCGCCATCATCGCGGTGTCGGGCTTGTTTGTCGGCTTTGTGTTTGGCCTGCAGGGCTACTACACGCTGCAGCGCTATGGCTCGTCCGAGGCGCTGGGGCTGCTGGTCACCCTGAGCCTGGTGCGCGAACTGGGGCCGGTGGTCACGGCGCTGCTGTTTGCCGGCCGTGCCGGCACCTCACTGACTGCCGAAATCGGCCTGATGAAGGCGGGCGAGCAGATCAGCGTGATGGAGATGATGGCGGTCGACCCGGTGCAGCGCATTCTGGCGCCGCGTTTCTGGGCCGGCGTCATCACCATGCCCCTGCTGGCAGCGGTGTTCAGCGCCATGGGCATCATTGGTGGCTGGGTGGTGGGGGTGGTGATGATCGGCGTCGATGCCGGCTCGTTCTGGAGCCAGATCCAGGGCGGTGTCGATGTCTGGAAGGACGTGGGCAACGGCGTGATCAAGAGCGTTGTGTTTGGCTTCACCGTGACCTTTGTCGCGCTCCTGCAAGGCTATGAGGCGCAGCCCACGCCCGAAGGGGTGGCCAGTGCCACCACGCGAACGGTGGTGGTCGCCTCGCTGGCGGTGCTGGGGCTGGACTTCATCCTCACCGCCATGATGTTCACGATTTAAGGGAAAGCCCTATGCAACGCTCCAAAAATGATGTCTGGGTTGGCTTGTTTGTGCTCATCGGCGCGGCCTCTATTCTGTTCCTGGCCCTGCAGTCCGCCAACTTGCTGAGCCTGAGCTTCCAGAAAACCTACCGGGTCGTCGCCAAATTTGACAATGTGGGCGGCCTCAAACCCAAAGCGGCGGTGCGCAGCGCCGGCGTGGTGGTGGGGCGGGTCGACAACATTGTGTTTGACGACAAGTCCTTCCAGGCCCGCGTCACCCTGGCGCTGGAAAGCCGCTACGCATTCCCCAAGGACAGCTCGCTCAAAATCCTGACCAGCGGCCTGCTCGGTGAGCAGTACCTGGGCATCGAGGCCGGCGCCGATGCGAAAAACCTGGCGGCGGACGACACCATCGGCAACACCCAGTCGGCCGTGGTGCTGGAGAGCCTGATCAGCCAATTTTTGTACAACAAGGCGGCGGACGGCAGCGCGCCGCAAGGGCCCCAGCCTAAGCCATGACCGCTGGCGTGCATTCAACCGGCTGCGGTTGGGCTCGGCATTGGCGCCGGCTCCTGCCGCTGGCCCTGCTGTTCAGTCTCGGAGCCTGCGCCAGTGGGCCGCAAGCCAGCCCGCACGACCCGCTCGAGCCCTTCAACCGGGGTGTTTACCGCTTCAATGACGCGGTGGATGAGGCCATCGTCAAGCCGGTGGCCATGGCCTACCGTGACCATACCCCGACCCGTGTGCGCCAAGGGGTGGGCAATGTGTTTGGCAACCTTGAAGACGTGTGGTCGACCGTGAACAATGCCTTGCAGCTCAAGGGCCGTGCCACCGTGGACAGCCTGATGCGGGTGGCCGTCAACACTGTGGTTGGCCTGGGTGGTCTGATCGATGTGGCCTCCGAGATGGATATCGAGCGTCATACCAAGGATTTCGGCCACACCCTGGGCCGCTGGGGCGTGCCGCCCGGGCCCTACCTGGTCCTGCCGGTGCTGGGGCCGTCCAGCCTGCGCGATACCTTGGCGCTCCCCGTGGACTGGCAGGGCGACCTGGTCACCCAGATCGGGCATGTGCCCACCCGCAACACCAGCATTGCGGTGCGGGCGGTCGACACCCGCGCTGCGCTCCTCCAAGCCACCAACATGCTCAGCCAAGTGGCGCTGGACCCCTACACCTTCACCCGTGACGCCTACCTGCAGCGCAGACGCAACGATATTTTTGACGGTAACCCGCCCGAAGACGCGCCGGACCCGGCGCAGTAACATGACCCGAGCAACAAGGACCTATTTCCCATGAACCGTCGTTCTTTTCATCATTGGTGTGCCGTGACGGCCCTGACCGCCGCTGCGCTATTGTCCGGGCCCGCGCGGGCCAACGACGAGGCGGCTGACGCCCTGATCAAGCGCCTCTCCACCGAGGTGCTCGACACCATCCGCGCAGACAAGGCGATCCAGGGCGGCGACATCAGCCGCATCATCACCCTGGTCGACACCAAGATCATGCCGAATGTGAACTTCCAGCGCATGACGGCGTCGGCCGTCGGCCCGACCTGGCGCCAGGCCACCCCCGAGCAGCAAAAGCGACTGCAGGAAGAGTTCAAAACCCTGCTGGTGCGCACTTACGCCGGCGCCCTGTCCCAGGTGAGCGACCAGGCGATCACCGTCAAGCCCTTGCGGGCCTCACCCGACGACAAGGAGGTGGTGGTCCGCAGTGAGGTGCGGGGGCAGGGCGATGCCATCCAGCTCGACTACCGGATGGAGAAAACCCCAGGTGAGGGCGCCGGTTGGAAAATTTACAACCTGAATGTGCTCGGGGTCTGGCTGGTGGAAACCTACCGCAGCCAGTTTGCTCAGGAAATCAATGCCAAGGGCCTCAACGGCCTGATCACCACGCTGACAGAACGCAACAAGGCCAACGCCAAGAAAGGCTGATGCCCATGCTGGCCCTGCCCGTCGAGTTGACCCATGCCCAGGCCCGTGCTTGCCTGAATACCCTCTCGCTTGGCGTGCGGGCCGCCGCCGGTGCCGGCGTGGTGGTCGATGCCAGTGCGCTGGCGCGCTTTGACTCGGCGGCGTTGGCCGTGCTGTTGGCGCTGCGGCGCCAGTGCCTGGCGTTGAGCCAGTCCTTCGCCGTGGCCCACATGCCCGCTGGACTGGCCGACCTGGCCACGCTCTACGGGATTGGTGAACTGCTGGGGGTCGCACCGGCGCCGTCTGCGTGAGGGGCTAAAATGGCGCGTTCCCATGCCAGCCATCTCTTTCCAGTCGGTCTCCAAAAGCTACCCCTCCCCGCGTGGACCCAAGGGCAGCACCTTTCTGGCGCTGGACCAGGTCGGCCTGGACATCGAGGCCGGTGAGTTCTTTGGTCTGCTCGGGCCCAACGGTGCGGGCAAGACCACCATGATTTCCATCCTGGCCGGCCTCACCCGCGCCAGCGGCGGCAGCGTCAAGGTGCTGGGTAGCGATGTCCAGACCGACTATGCCGATGCCCGGCGCAAACTGGGTGTGGTGCCGCAGGAGCTGGTGTTTGACCCGTTTTTCAATGTGCGCGAGGCGCTGCGCTTTCAGTCAGGCTACTTTGGCATTCGTCACAACGACGCCTGGATTGATGAGTTGCTCGACAGCCTGGGCCTGGCCGACAAGGCCAACGCCAACATGCGCCAGCTCTCGGGCGGCATGAAGCGTCGCGTCCTGGTGGCACAAGCGCTGGTGCACAAACCCCCGGTGATCGTGCTCGACGAGCCCACCGCCGGCGTCGACGTCGAGCTGCGCCAGACCTTGTGGCAATTCATTGCCCGCCTCAACAAGGAGGGTCATACCGTGCTGCTCACCACCCATTACCTGGAAGAGGCCGAGGCCCTGTGCGGCCGCATCGCCATGCTCAAGGCCGGCCGGGTCGTCGCGCTGGACCGCACCAGCGAGTTGCTCAAGGCAGCCTCGGGCAATGTGTTGCGCTTCAAGATCGACGGCGAGTTGCCACCCGCCCTGGCACAGCGGGCCCGCATCACCGGTCGCATCGTGCAGTTCCCGGCGCGCGACGCGCTCGACATTGAGACCTACCTCGGCGCCGTGCGCGAGGCCGGCCTGCTGGCACAGGACATCGAGGTGCGCAAGGCCGACCTCGAAGACGTCTTTCTGGCGCTGATGGGCAAGCAGCAAGAGGGCGGGGCTGCGGCCGCGGTCGCTCCATGACCGGCTGGCGTGCCCTCCTTTACAAGGAAGTGCTGCGTTTCTGGAAAGTCAGCTTCCAGACCGTGGCCGCTCCGGTGCTCACCGCCGTGCTGTACCTGCTGATCTTCGGCCATGTGCTGGAGGACCATGTCAAGGTCTATGACCGCATCAGCTACACTGCTTTTCTGGTGCCCGGGCTGGTCATGATGAGCGTGCTGCAGAACTCATTTGCCAACAGCTCGTCCTCGCTGATCCAGAGCAAGATCATGGGCAACCTCGTGTTTCTGCTGCTCACCCCCTTGTCGCACTGGAGCTGGCTTGCGGCCTACGTCGGCTCGTCGGTGGCACGCGGCCTGGTGGTCGGTTCGGGCGTGTTTGTCGTCACGGCCTGGTTTGCAGCGCCGGGTGTGGTGGCACCGCTCTGGATCGTGGTGTTTGCGGTGATGGGCGCGGCGCTGCTGGGCACGCTGGGGCTGATTGCGGGCCTGTGGGCCGAAAAATTCGATCAGCTGGCGGCCTTCCAGAACTTCGTCATCATGCCTATGACCTTCCTCAGTGGCGTGTTTTACTCCATCCATTCGCTCCCCCCCTTCTGGCAGGGCGTGAGCCATCTGAACCCTTTCTTTTACATGATCGACGGCTTTCGCTTTGGGTTCTTCGGCCAGAGCGATGTCTCGCCCTGGCTCAGCCTGGCCATTGTGGGTGTGGCGCTGGCAGGGGCCAGCACCCTGGCTGTGCACCTGCTGCGCATCGGCTACAAAATCCGCAGCTGAAGCCCCTCCACCCGGATACCTTCCCATGACCGCAGACCAACTCAAGACCCTGATCGCCGCCGGCCTGCGCTGCGAGCACCTCGAGCTCGAAGGTGATGGCCGGCACTGGTACGCCACCATCGTCTCGCCCGAATTCGAGGGCCAGCGTGCTATCCGCCGCCACCAGCAGGTGTATGCCACTCTGGGCGCCAAAATGCAAACCGACGAGGTGCATGCCCTGTCGATGAAGACCTTCACTCCGGCCGAATGGGCGGCCCAGCAGGTCTGAGCTCACGTCCATGGACAAACTGCTTATCCGAGGCGGTCGCCGCCTGACCGGCGAAGTGGCCATTGCCGGTGCCAAGAATGCCGCGCTGCCCGAGCTGTGTGCCTGTTTGCTGACCGCCGAGCCGGTCACCCTGCGCAACGTGCCGCGCCTGCAGGACGTGGCCACCATGCTCAAGCTGATCCGCAACATGGGGGTGCAGGCCGAGCGCACTGAGGACGGCCTGCTGCGCGTCAATGCCGGCGCGCTGCACACGCCCGAAGCGCCCTACGAGCTGGTCAAGACCATGCGGGCCTCGGTGCTGGCGCTGGGGCCGCTGCTGGCCCGCTTCGGGCATGCCAAAGTCTCTCTGCCGGGCGGTTGCGCCATTGGATCCCGACCGGTGGACCAGCACATCAAGGGCCTGACCGCCATGGGTGCCGACATCACGGTGGAACATGGCTACATGGTGGCGCGCCTGGCGCCCGGCCTGCAGCGCTTGCGCGGCGCCCGCATCGCCACCGACATGGTCACTGTCACCGGCACCGAGAACTTCCTCATGGCCGCCTGCCTGGCCGAGGGCGAAACCATTCTGGAAAACGCCGCGCAAGAGCCCGAAATTCCTGACCTGGCAGAGATGCTGATCGCCATGGGCGCGCGCATCGAGGGCCATGGCAGCAGCCGCATCCGCATCCAGGGCGTGCCCCAACTGCACGGCGCGACGCACCAGGTGGTGGCCGACCGTATCGAGACCGGCACTTTTTTGTGCGCGGTGGCCGCCACCGGCGGCGATGTGATGCTGCGCCACGGGCGCGCCGACCACCTGGAGGCAGTGATTGAGAAGCTGCGCGACGCGGGCGCCACCGTCACACTGCAGCCTGAGGGTATCCGGGTGCAGGCCGAAGGCCGTCTGCGGGCTCAGAGCTTTCGCACCACCGAGTACCCCGGCTTTCCGACCGATATGCAGGCCCAGTTCATGGCGCTCAACGCGGTGTCGCTGGGCACGGCCAAGGTGACCGAGACCATTTTTGAAAACCGCTTCATGCATGTCAACGAGTTGGTGCGCCTGGGTGCCAACATCCAGATCGACGGCAAGGTGTCACTGGTGGAGGGCGTGCCCAGGCTCTCAGGCGCCACTGTCATGGCCACTGACCTGCGGGCCTCGGCCAGCCTGGTGATTGCCGGGCTGGTGGCCGACGGCGACACGGTGGTCGACCGCATCTACCACCTGGACCGCGGCTATGACCAGATGGAGAGCAAGCTGCGCGCCTTGGGCGCCGACATCGAACGCATCAAATGATCACCCTTGCCCTGTCCAAAGGCCGCATTTTTGACGAAACCTTGCCACTGCTGCGTGCTGCCGGCATCGAGGTGCTGGACGACCCGGACACCTCGCGCAAGCTGATACTGGACACCAACCAGCCGGAGGTGCGGGTGTTGGTGGTGCGCGCCACCGACGTTCCCACCTATGTGCAGTACGGTGGCGCCGACCTGGGCATCACGGGCCGCGACACGCTCATCGAACACATCGCCGCCTGGGGCGGCAACGCGGGTGCAGCCGGCCTTTACCAGCCGCTGGACCTGGGCATTTCGCGCTGCCGCATCAGCGTGGCGGTGCGGGCCGATTTTGACTACGCCCGTGCCGTGCGCCAGGGCTCGCGGCTGCGGGTGGCCACCAAGTATGTGGCCATTGCACGTGATTTTTTTGCCACCAAGGGTGTCCACGTGGACCTGATCAAGCTCTACGGCAGCATGGAGCTGGCGCCGCTGGTGGGCCTGTCGGACGCCATCGTCGATCTGGTCTCCACCGGCAACACCCTGCGCGCCAACCAGTTGGTCGAGGTGGAGCACATCATGGACATCAGCGCCCGCCTGGTGGTGAACCAGGCTGCGCTCAAGCTCAAGCAGGCGCCTATTCGCGCCATCATCGACGCCTTTGCCCGGACCGTCGGTGCCTGAGTTGCCTCGGAATCTGCTATGAACTTGGTAGCTACACCCCTATACCTGACAACGCTTGACGCCGGTTTTGAGGCTGATTTTCAGGCGCGTCTGCACTGGTCAGCCCTGGCCGATGCCGACATTGAGCAGCGTGTGGCCGAGATCCTGGCCGACGTGCAGCAGCGTGGCGACGCCGCAGTGCTGGACTACACCCGCCGCTTTGATGCCTTGGACGCCGCCAGCCTGGCCGAGCTGAGCCTGACCCCGGCCGAGCTGCAGCGCGCCTTTGACGCCATTCCCCATGCCCAGCGCCAGGCGCTGCAAGCCGCCGCCCAGCGCGTGCGCAGCTACCACGAGGCGCAAAAGCGCGCCACCGGGCAGAGCTGGCAGTACCACGATGCCGACGGTACCCTGCTGGGGCAAAAAGTCACGCCGCTGGACCGGGTCGGCATCTACGTGCCCGGCGGCAAGGCGGCTTATCCGTCGTCGGTGCTCATGAACGCCATTCCGGCCCAGGTGGCTGGGGTGGCCGAGATCATCATGGTGGTGCCAACGCCTAAGGGCGAGAAAAACCCGCTGGTGCTCGCCGCGGCGCACTTGGCGGGTGTTCACCGTGTGTTCACCATTGGGGGCGCCCAGGCCGTGGCCGCGTTGGCCTACGGCACCGCCACCATTCCGAAGGTGGACAAGATCACCGGCCCGGGCAACGCCTACGTGGCCGCGGCCAAGCGGCGTGTCTTCGGCACCGTGGGCATCGACATGATCGCCGGCCCGAGTGAAATTCTGGTGCTGGCCGACGGCAGCACGCCGCCCGACTGGGTGGCGATGGACCTGTTCTCGCAGGCCGAGCACGATGAGTTGGCGCAAAGCATCCTGCTCTGCCCCGACGCCACTTATATCGACGCGGTGCAGGCCAGCATCACACGGCTGTTGCCAGAGATACCGCGCGCGGCCATCATCGCCCGCTCGCTCAACGACCGCGGCGCCCTGATCCTCACCCGCAGCATGGAAGAAGCCTGCGCTTTAAGCAACCGCATCGCGCCCGAGCACCTGGAGGTGAGTAGCCGTGAGCCGCAGCGCTGGGAGCCCCTGCTCAAACATGCTGGCGCCATCTTCCTGGGCGCCTACACCAGCGAAAGCCTGGGCGACTACTGCGCCGGACCCAACCACGTGCTGCCCACCAGCGGCACGGCCCGATTCAGTTCGCCGCTGGGGGTGTATGACTTTCAAAAACGCAGCAGCCTGATCGAGGTCAGCCAGGCCGGCGCCCAGGTGCTGGGCCCGATTGCCGCAGAGTTGGCCTACGGCGAGGGACTGCAGGCACACGCCCGAGCGGCCGAGATGCGGCTCGACACGGTGCCAGTGCCGCGGGGCAAGCCATGACGGACGCGGTGATGCGGGTGTTCCGCCCCGACGTGCAGGCCATGCACGCCTATGCCATTCAGGACGCGGCCGGCATGGTCAAGCTCGATGCCATGGAAAACCCGTATCCGCTGCCACCTGCCCTGCAGGCGGCGCTGGGCCAGCGCTTGGGCGCGTTGGCCGTCAACCGCTACCCCGGCGCCCGGGTGGACGACTTGCACGCCGCACTGGCACGCCATGCCAGGATGCCAGCGGGCTGTGCCCTGATGCTGGGCAACGGCTCGGATGAGTTGATCAGCCTGCTGGCGCTGGCTTGCGCCTTGCCCGGTGCCAGCGTGCTCGCGCCAGTGCCGGGCTTTGTGATGTACGCCATGAGCGCGCAGTTGCAGGGCCTGGCCTTCCACGGCGTACCGCTGACGCCTGATTTTGCGCTGGACGAGGCCGCCATGATGGCGGCGATCGCCCGATACCGGCCCGCCATCACCTACCTGGCCTACCCCAACAACCCCACCGCCAACCTGTGGGACGACGCGGTGATTGAACGCCTTGTGCTGGCCGTGAGCGAACAGGGCGGGCTGGTGGTGATGGACGAGGCCTACCAGCCCTTTGCTGGCACCAGTTACATCGACCGCATGAGTCGGCATTCGCATGTGCTGCTGATGCGTACCCTGTCGAAGTTCGGCTTGGCGGGTGTGCGGCTGGGCTACCTGATGGGGCCAGAGGCCCTGATCGCCCAGATCGACAAGGTGCGGCCGCCCTACAACGTCAGCGTGCTGAACTGCGAATGTGCCCTTTTCGCGCTCGAACATGAGGCGGTCTTTACGGCCCAAGCCCTTGAAATACGGGCACAGCGCGCTATGCTTTTGGAAGCGTTGGCCCAACTGCCAGGGGTGCGGGTGTTCCCCAGCGAGGCCAACATGATCTTGCTGCGCGTGCCGGATGCGCGGCAGACCTTTGAGGCCCTCAAACAGCGCAAAATTCTGGTGAAGAACGTGTCCGCCCTTCACCCGCTGCTGGCCAACTGCCTGCGCCTGACGGTTGGCACCCCCGACGAAAATCGCCAATTGCTGGCCGCCCTGCAGGAATCCCTATGACCACCCCCCCTAGTTCGCCCGACTCTGCAGCGCGCACCGCAGAGGTGTCCCGCAGCACCGCCGAGACCAAGATCACGGTTCGCGTCAATCTGGATGGCACCGGGCTGGCGCGGCTGCATACCGGCATTGGTTTTTTTGACCACATGCTTGACCAGATTGCGCGGCACGGCCTGATCGACCTGGACATTCAGGCCGAGGGCGATCTGCACATCGATGGCCACCACACCGTGGAAGACGTGGGCATCACGCTGGGCCAGGCGGTCCACCGGGCGGTGGGTGACAAGGCCGGCATCCGGCGCTACGGCCATGCCTATGTGCCGCTGGACGAGGCGCTGTCGCGCGTGGTGGTCGATTTTTCCGGTCGGCCAGGGCTGGTGATGAATGTGCCGTTCAAGAGCGGCATGATCGGCACCTTTGACAGCCAGCTCGCGCACGAGTTTTTCCAGGGTTTTGTCAACCACGCTTTTGTGACGCTGCACATCGACAACCTGCGTGGCGAAAACGCGCACCACCAGGCTGAAACCGTGTTCAAAGCCTTTGCCCGCGCGCTGCGCGCTGCGCTGGAGCGGGACCCCCGCGCGCCGACCACCATCGCGTCCACCAAAGGCAGCCTTTGAGCACAGTGGCGGTGGTCGATTACGGCATGGGCAACCTGCGCTCGGTGTCGCAGGCGGTCCGTGCGGTGGCGGCCGACACGGGCCACCATGTGCTGGTGACCAGCCGGCCCAACGAGGTTCGCGCCGCCGAACGGGTGGTCTTGCCAGGTCAGGGCGCTATGCCGGATTGCATGCACGAGCTGCGTGTCTCGGGCCTGCTCGATGCGGTGCGCGAGGCCGCCGCCAGCAAGCCGCTGTTTGGCGTCTGTGTGGGCATGCAGATGCTGCTCGACCACAGTGCCGAGGGTGACACGCCGGGCCTGGGCCTGATCCCTGGCCAGGTGCGCAAATTTGAGCTGCATGGCCGTTTGCAGCCCGACGGAAGCCGCTACAAGGTGCCGCAAATGGGCTGGAACCAGGTCGTCCGCGCCGGCACCGCTGGCGCTGGACACCCGGTTTGGGGTCATGTGCCGGATGAGAGTTATTTCTATTTTGTCCACAGTTTTTACGCAGAACCGTCTGATGCGCGCCACACTGCGGGTCAGACGAACTACGGCGGCCCGTTTTCAGCCGTGATTGCGCGCGATAATGTTTTTGCGACCCAATTCCACCCTGAAAAAAGTGCCTCCCACGGCCTGTCCCTGTATCGAAACTTCCTGCACTGGCGCCCCTGACGGCGCACCGGGTGCGCTTGCGCAATGCCGATGCCCCGTTTTTCCACCCTGCTGAAGCACCATGCTGTTAATCCCCGCGATTGATCTCAAGGACGGCCACTGTGTTCGCCTCAAGCAAGGTGACATGGCGCAATCGACCACCTTTGGCGAGGACCCATCCGTCATGGCGCGCAGTTGGGTGGCCAAGGGCGCCCGGCGCCTGCACCTGGTGGACCTGAACGGCGCCTTCGCCGGGCACCCGAAAAACGAACTGGCCATCCGCAAGATCCTGCGTGAGGTGGGCAGCGAGGTCGATGTGCAACTGGGCGGTGGCATCCGGGACCTGGACACCATTGAGCGCTACCTCGATGCGGGTCTGCGCTACGTCATCATCGGCACAGCCGCGGTCAAGAACCCTGGATTTTTGCAAGACGCCTGCACGGCCTTTGGCGGCCACATCATCGTCGGTCTCGATGCCCGCGACGGCAAGGTCGCCACCGATGGCTGGAGCAAGCTGACCCGCCACGATGTGATTGACCTGGGCAAGAAGTTCGAGGACTATGGGGTCGAATCCATCGTCTACACCGACATCGGCCGCGACGGCATGCTCACCGGCATCAATATCGATGCCACGGTGAAGCTCGCGCAGGCCCTCACCATCCCCGTCATTGCTTCGGGCGGTCTGAGCAACATCGCCGATATTGAAGCCTTGTGCGAGGTCGAAGATGAAGGCGTTGAGGGTGTGATCTGCGGCCGCGCCATCTACAGCGGCGATCTGGATTTCGCAGCGGCACAGTCCCGCGCTGACGAGCTCAACGGCTGACGCGTGCTGGCCAAGCGCATCATTCCCTGTCTGGATGTGACGGGTGGGCGGGTTGTCAAGGGCGTGAACTTCCAGGCCCTGCGCGATGCCGGCGACCCGGTCGAAATTGCTGCCCGCTACAACGAGCAGGGCGCTGACGAGCTCACCTTTCTGGACATCACCGCCACCAGCGACGATCGCGACCTGATCCTTCACATCATCGAGGCGGTGGCCTCTCAGGTGTTCATTCCCCTCACCGTCGGCGGCGGTGTGCGCACGGTGGACGATGTGCGCCGCCTGCTCAATGCCGGTGCCGACAAGACCAGCTTCAACTCTGCGGCCATTGCCAACCCGCAGGTGATCCAGGCCGCATCGAAGCGCTACGGCGCGCAATGCATCGTGGTGGCGATCGACGCCAAGCGCCGCTTTGGCGAGCACATGCTGGCGCGTGGCGAGGGCTGGGACGTTTACAGCCACGGTGGTCGCAAGAACACCGGGCTGGACGCCGTGGCCTGGGCCCGCCAGATGGCCGAGTATGGCGCCGGCGAAATCCTGCTCACCAGCATGGACCGCGACGGCACCAAGGCCGGTTTCGACCTGGCCCTGACCCGCGCCGTGAGTGATGCGGTGGACGTGCCGGTGATCGCCTCAGGCGGTGTCGGCACGCTGGACCACCTGGCCGACGGCATCCAGTCGGGCGGCGCCGACGCGGTGCTGGCGGCCAGCATCTTCCATTACGGCGAGTTCACCGTGGCTCAGGCCAAGGCACACCTGGCTGGGCGCGGCATTCCGGTGCGTCTTTAGCCCGCCGCGGCTCCCCGACCTCAGGTCGTGATCAGAATGTGCAACAGCACCTGATCGACCACATGGATGACGCCATTGGTGGCCATCACGTCTGTGGCCGTGATCAGGCTGGGGCGTAGCAACTCGTCGGTGATGACCATGTCATGGGATACCCTGAAGGCGCTGCCCTCCTGGGTGACGATGGGGGTGTCGATTGGCAGGTCGGCCTTGAGCCAGCGGCCCGTCAGCAGGTGGTAATGCAACACGTCGGCCAACAGCGGGCCACTGGCCAGCAGGGCCGCCTTGCTGAAGTTGATCTGCGTCAGCAACTGCGCAAACGCGGTGTTGGTTGGCGCAAACAGGGTCTTCAGGGCGGGTTCAGTCAGTTCATTCTGCATGTTGGCAGCCGTCAGGGCCTCGGCCAGAATACTGAAGTCCGGCCGCGATTGCACCGTCTGCCACAGCGTCTTGTTGGCTGGCAGCAGCACCCGGTCCACCGTGTGCACCACGCCGGTGCCAGCCAGCAGGTCAGGCTTGAGAATTGTCCCTGTGCGGTTGCGGCCGTCGGTGATGGTGGCGGCGACCCCTGAGATGTCGATCTTGATGATGCCGCCCTGAACGGTGGTGATCGCTTTGCCAGACGGAATGCCCGCGCGCATCACCTTGACCGCCAGCAGGTGGTAGGTCAGCACCTGGGTCAGCAAAGGCTTGTCGGCCAGCAACTGCGCCTTGGTCAGGCCGAGCTCGGCCAGCAGTGCCGTAAAAGCCGCATTGACCGGCGCGAACAGCGTGAAAGGGCCACCGGGCTTGATGATGTCGCCCAGGCCCGCACTGACCACCACTTCGGCCAGAGTGCTCAGATTGGGGTCGGCTTGAGCGACTGAGAGCACGGCGTTCGCCACGATGTCCTGCGCCGCGGTCGTGGTGGTCTGCGCGCCGCTGATGCCGGCACTGTCGGCAGCGGCGCTACCACTGCTGCCGCCGCATCCGGTGAGCCAGCTGGCAGCGCCAAAGCCGAGCACGGCAAGGGTATCTCTACGTTTCATGTTCAAACTCCTTTGGAATTAAATGGGTAAGCCAAGGTTTGCAGAGTCCGGAACCAGCCCCCGCCTTGATCCCGGTGCCTGGTCATCTGGCACGTGTGTCCATTC
This sequence comes from Betaproteobacteria bacterium, assembly GCA_037134215.1. Classification (GTDB taxonomy): domain Bacteria; phylum Pseudomonadota; class Gammaproteobacteria; order Burkholderiales; family Burkholderiaceae_C; genus Rhodoferax. The sequence goes on along the minus strand of JBAXMQ010000021.1, from coordinate 17,356 downwards.
TTTTGAACTCGCTGGTGTGCAGCAATACCGCTTTGCCTGTAACCCGGGTGCGTCGTGACAAACCGCAAGCAGGGTGGCAACGCTTTCGCACGCCGGCACCCACGCCTCGGCAGGCTGGGAATCAGCGACAATTCCGACATGACTTGGCTGGATGAAATCAAATGGGATGCGCAGGGCCTGGTGCCAGCCATTGCGCAGGAGGCCGCCACCGGCGACGTGCTGATGCTGGCGTGGATGAACCGGGCCTCGTTGCAGGCCACCGCCGACACCGGGCACGCGGTCTATTTCAGCCGCTCGCGCGGTCGGCTGTGGCACAAGGGAGAGGCCTCTGGCCACGTGCAGACCGTGCATGAAATCCGCCTTGACTGCGACCAGGATGTGGTGCTTTTGAAGGTGACGCAGCTCGGGCACGAGCCGGGTATTGCCTGCCACACCGGTCGACACAGCTGTTTTTTCAGTGTTTACCGCGATGGCGCCTGGCATACCCAGGACCCGGTCTTGAAAGACCCGGCCGCCATCTACAACTGATGGCCATGGCAGCCCACCCAGTCCCCACAGATACCCTGGCCCGTCTGGCCAAGGTGATCGAAAGCCGACTGCCCCAGCATGGCGGTGATCCCGACAGCAGCTATGTGGCGCGGCTGCTGCACCGCGGCCCGGACGCTTTTCTCAAGAAGATCGGCGAGGAGGCGACCGAGGTGGTCATGGCGGCCAAGGACGCCGACCACGGCGCCGACCCGACCCGCATCGTGGCAGAAGTGGCCGACCTGTGGTTCCATTGTTTGGTGGCGCTGGCCCATTACGGTCTGGGCCCGGAGCAGGTGCTGGCCGAGCTGACACGCCGCGCCGGCACCAGCGGCATTGAGGAAAAGGCCCTGCGCAAGGCGCTGGCGCGTGACAAGGACGAAGCATGAACGAATCTCCCGCCAGCCCCGAGCAGCTGCAGTCGCTCAACACCATTGGCACCATCAGCTACGTGCTGCACCTGGTTGTGGCGGTGGGCGCCCTGCTGCCGGGCGGCCAGGCCAGCCCGGTATTGCTGGTGGTGGCTCTGGTCATTGACCTGATCAAGCGGCCGTCAGCCGAAGGCACCTGGCATGCCTCGCACTTTCGTTGGCGCATCCGCACCGTGCTGATGGCAGCGCTGCTGTATGCGCTGACATCGCCGCTGTGGTTCTTTCTGTTGTTGCCCGGCTGGATCGCCTGGAGCCTGATCTCGGTCTGGTTTCTCTACCGCATCGTGATCGGCATGCTGCGCATGAACCGTGGACAGGCCATGGAGCAGGCCCTGTGAGCGCGCCGGTCTTAGCGGCCGATCCGGCCTGCCTGTTCTGCAAAATAGTGGCTGGCAAGATCCCGTCACGCCTGGTTTACCAGGACGACCATGTGTTTGCTTTTCATGACATCCATCCCTGGGCGCCGGTGCACTTTTTGATCATTCCCAAGTTGCACATCCCGTCCATGGCGCAGTTGCTGCCCGAACATGCTGCGGTGATGGGCCATATGATGGTGCTGGCGCCACGGCTGGCCTTGCAGGAGGGTTGCGGACCCTACCCACAGGGCGGTTTCCGCGTGCTCAGCAACACCGGTGCCGAGGGTGGGCAGGAGATTCACCACCTGCACCTGCATGTGATGGGCGGGCCGCGACCCTGGCTGAAGGGTTAAATCAGGGCGCTGCAGGCGGCTGGCCGGCGCGGACTAAAATCGAAGGCAATACTTAGGAGAAACACATGGGTTCCTTTTCGATCTGGCACTGGTTGATTGTTCTCTTGATTGTGGTGATGGTGTTTGGCACCAAAAAGCTCAAAAACCTGGGTGGTGACCTGGGTGGTGCCGTCAAGGGTTTCAAGGATGGGATGAAGGAAGGCGGCGGCGCCGCCCCCGCCGACGACAAGCCTGCTGCAGCGCCGTCCCAGGTGGCTGGTGGAGCGGCTGCCGAGAAGACCACGATTGACGTCGAAGCCAAGCAGAAGTCTTGATGACGGCTGCCCTCACGCGTCTGAGGTTCAGCCGGCACCACCATGATTGACCTCGGTATCTCCAAGTTGGCGCTGATCGGCGCCGTGGCGCTGATCGTGATCGGACCGGAAAAACTGCCGCGGGTGGCGCGAACCGTTGGCACCCTGATCGGCAAGGCGCAACGCTATGTGGCCGATGTCAAGGCCGAGGTGAGCCGTTCCATCGAGCTCGAAGAGCTCAAAAAGATGAAAGAGACGGTTGACGGCGCCTCACGCGACGTGGAAAACGCCATCCAGACCCAGGCCGGTGAATTCGAAAAAAGCTGGGCCGAGGCCACAGACACCGCCGCTGCCCCGGTCGCAGCGCTCCAGTCGGCGCCGGTTTACCGCCACCCGGGCAAGAAGTGGCGTGTGAAGCAGGGTGCCACGCCCAACTGGTACAAAGCACGTGCCGGGATTCGCACCAAGGCCCTGTCCGGCGCAGCCAGGGTGGCGCGCCACCGGCCACCAAAGTTGACCTGATGACCGACTCTTCCCCCAAACAAGACGAACTCGCCGGTACCGAACAGCCCTTTGTCCAGCACCTGATCGAACTGCGCGACCGCTTGGTGAAGGCGCTGATTGCGGTGGGTGTGGCGGGGGCTTTGCTGGCCCTGTTTCCGGGCCCGGCCGCGCTGTATGACTTGCTGGCCGCGCCGCTGGTGGCCCACCTGCCCAAGGGCACGACTCTGATCGCCACCTCGGTCATTTCGCCCTTCATGGTGCCGCTCAAGGTGCTGATGATGACAGCCTTCCTGCTGGCCTTGCCGGTGGTCTTGTGGCAGGTCTGGGCCTTTGTCGCCCCCGGCCTGTATTCCCATGAAAAAAAACTGGTGTTGCCGCTGGTGGTGTCCAGCACGCTGCTCTTCTTTGTCGGTGTGGCGTTCTGTTACTTTTTTGTGTTCGGCCAAGTGTTCAGTTTCATCCAGAGTTTTGCGCCGAAAAGCATCACGGCCACGCCTGACATTGAGGCCTACCTGAGCTTTGTGCTCACCATGTTTCTGGCGTTCGGGCTGGCGTTTGAAGTGCCCATCGTGGTGGTGGTGCTGGCACGCATGGGGCTGGTGAGCGTGCAAAAGCTCAAGGACTTCCGCGGTTACTTCGTGGTGCTGGCCTTCATCATTGCGGCCATCGTGACCCCGCCGGACGTGGTCTCACAACTGGCCCTTGCGATCCCGATGTGCCTGTTGTACGAGCTGGGCATCTGGGCTGCCCAGGTCTTCATTCGACACACCCAGGCGCCGACTGAAGGCAGCGACGCCGCCACATGAAGGCTCAGGGCGCGCGGGGTCGAGGTTTGGGCCTCACGCCCGGCGCAACCATGATATCCAATTGCTGATCTCGACGCTGTACCCGGAACGGCTCAGGCGCGCCGGGCTTCAGGCTCGCCACGCGCGACAGCAACTCGGCCACGTTGGTCACGGCGGTACCAGCGACGCTGGTCACCACATCGCCCGGTCGGATGCCAGCCTGGGCTGCCGGCCCGTTTTGCAGCACCCCGGTGATGATGACGCCAGCTCGGGCTTTGACGCCAAAGGTCTCGGCCAACTCGGGCGACAGCTCGTTGGGCTCCACGCCAATCCAGCCCCGTGTGACCTGACCGTCCCGCACGATACCCTCCATCACCAACCGGGCCGTGGCCACCGGAATGGCAAAGCCAATGCCCATGTTGCCGCCAGAGCGGGAGTAGATGGCCGTGTTGATGCCCAGCAAATTACCCTGCGTGTCCACCAGGGCACCGCCGGAGTTGCCTGGGTTGATCGCGGCGTCGGTCTGGATGAAGTTCTCGAAAGTGTTGATGCCGAGCTGGTTGCGCCCTTTGGCGCTGACGATGCCGCTGGTCACGGTTTGCCCGACGCCAAAAGGGTTGCCAATGGCCAGCACTTGGTCGCCCACTTGCAGCACGTCGGAGTTACCCAGGACGATCACGGGCAGGCGGTCCAGGTCGATCTTGAGCACCGCCAAGTCGGTGTCGGGGTCGGTGCCGATCACCTTGGCGCGCGTTCGGCGGCCGTCGTTGAGCACGGCCTCGATCTCGTCGGCGTTCTCCACCACATGGTTGTTGGTCAGCACATAGCCGGTGGCGCTGATGATGACGCCGCTGCCAAGCCCGACCTGTGGCTCGTTGTTCTGTTCGCCAAAGAAAAATTTGAACCAGGGGTCTTCGCTGCCGGGGTGGTTGCGCACAGCTTTGCTGGTGTTGAGGCTGACCACCGCCGCTGATGCGGTTTTTGCGGCCTGCCGGAAACTGCCCGGCGGCACAGCGCCCGGCGCCTGGGCAGGCGCCTCCAGAAGGGCGAGGCCCCCCAGGCGAGGCCCGCGCAGGGCGAGCCACTCAGGCTTGAGTGTGCCGACCACGAAATAGGCGGCCAGCAGCACGGTGACGGTTTGGGAAAACAACAACCAGAGACGATTCATGTGGTGAGGCGGGCCGCAAGCCCTAGTTTGACCCCATTGCGGGGGCCGTGAACGCAAATTGTAGGACGCGCAAGCGGCCAGCATGCCATGATCGCAGTAAAGTCAGCTCCTGCCATGTCAAGCCCGTACCACATCATCAGGATTGAGTCCGCTGCCCCGCTCAAACCAGCGCTGGGGGCGACCTGCAACGGCTGCGGTGTCTGCTGCCTGTATGAGCCCTGCCCGTTGGGGGTGCTCCTGTCGCGTCGGCGCCGCGGCGCCTGTGTTGCCGTGTCCTGGCAGGCGGCGTCCCGGCAGTACCGCTGTGGTGCCCTGAATGCGCCCGCTGCCCTGCGCTGGTCGGCACCCCTGGTCCGGCGCTGGATTGCGGCCGGCCAAGGCTGCGACAGCAGCCTGGCGGTGGAAGCAGACCCTGGCCGGGCGAGACCATGAGGCCCTTTGTATCGGACACGCCATGACCGACCGCAGCGAATTCGTGCAGTTTTTGGACACCCTGCTGGAAGCCGGACGCTTTCGCGATTACGGCCCCAATGGGCTGCAGGTGGAGGGGTCAGCCACCGTGCGCCGGCTGGTGTCGGGTGTCACGGCGAGCCGGGCCCTGATTGAGGCGGCGATTTCGGTGGGCGCCGACACCATCCTGGTGCATCACGGTCTGTTCTGGCGCGGCCACGACGGCCGCGTGACGAGTTGGCTCAAGCAGCGCCTGGCCCTGCTGCTGGCCCATGACATCAACCTGGTGGCCTACCACTTGCCCCTCGATGCCCACATGACCCTGGGCAACAACGCGCAGCTTGCCGCCCAGCTGGGCCTGGTTGCACGCAGCCGCTTTGGCGACCAGGAACTGGGCTGTCTTGGCGAGCGCGTCGATGGCGCAGGCTTCGCCGACGCTCAGGCTTTGGCCAGCCACGTGCAAACCAAGCTGAATCGGCCTGTAACCCTTGTCAATGCTGGTGATGAAGCTATAACAAAAATAGCATGGTGCAGCGGCGGAGCGCAGGGCCACTTTGAGGCCGCTATCGCAGCCGGCGCTCAGGCTTACCTGACCGGCGAGATCTCGGAGCCGCAAGCGCACCTGGCGCGCGAATGTGGCGTGGCCTACTTGGCTTGCGGCCACCATGCCACCGAGCGCTACGGAGCACCGGCGGTCGCCGCGCACGCGGCGGCCCATTTTGGACTGGCGCATGAATTTATCGACATCGACAACCCGGCCTGAGGCCGTTGCCCGCGCTGGCTTGCGGCCTATCGCCCTCACGCTGGGTGACCCGGCCGGCATCGGCCCCGAAATCATCGCCAAGGCATTCCACGACGCCCCCGAGGTCACGCAGGGCTGTTTTGTGGTGGGCGACTTGGCGACGTTGCGGCGCGCCACCCGGCAGATCGCGGGAGACGCGCCGCCGCTGCCCGTGGTCGTGTTGCAATCGCCTTCCGAGGCGCTGGCCCTGCCGTCTCGCTGCCTGCCGCTGATTCAGGCGGTCCAACCCGGACCTTTGGCGCCGATGGGGCAATTGAGCGCCGAAGCCGGGCGCATGGCGGCGCAATGCGTGGTCTGGGCGGCCCAAGCGGCGTTGCGCGGAGAACTCGCCGCGCTGGTGACGGCGCCGCTGCACAAGGAAGCGCTGGCGCTGGCCGGGCCGCCGCACGACGCTTTTCCTGGCCACACCGAAATGCTGCAGGCCCTGGCAGCTGCCCACGCCGGCGTGCCCTTACAGGCCATGCCAGTGCGCATGATGCTGGCCAACCCGGCACTGCGTGTGGTGTTGGTCAGCATCCATCTGTCTTTGCGCGAGGCGCTGGTGGCGGTCAGCTTCGAGCAGGTGCTGCAGACCGTGGCGATCACGCACCGTGCCCTCTCGGCGATGCTGGGCCGTGCACCGCGGATCGCTGTGGCCGGACTTAACCCGCACGCCGGCGAGGGCGGCTTGTTTGGCCGTGAGGAGATCGACATCATTGCCCCGGCGGTGGCCGCAGCGCGGGCGCAGGGCTTTGATGTGACCGGCCCACATGCGCCCGATACCGTCTTCATGCGGGCCCGGCACGACGCCAATCAGGCTGGCGAATTTGATGTGGTGGTGGCGATGTACCACGATCAGGGTCTGATCCCGGTGAAATACCTCGGTGTGGCCGATGGGGTCAATGTGACCCTGGGTTTGCCGCTGCTGCGCACCAGCCCCGACCATGGCACGGCGTTCGACATCGCCGGCTCCGGCCGGGCCGACCCGTCCAGCATGATCGCCGCCATCCGCATGGCCCGCGCGCTGCTGTCAGGCGCCGAAGGTGGCGCGAAAAACGGCTGCAGGCCCTGCGCCGCCTGACTTGTCTGCTCTTAAAAAAGTAGCAGGCAGGTCAATGACCGGTCGTCATTTTTTCAGGCTGTCCCGGATCTCGCGCAGCAGCAGCACGTCTTCGGGTGGCAGCGGGTCCGCTGCGGGTGCAGGGCTGGGCTCGGACCGCTTCAAGCGATTGATCTGCTTGACCATGACGAAGATGATGAAGGCCAGAATGGTGAAGTTCACCGCCACGGTGAGGAAGTTGCCATAGGCAAACACCGGGACACCGGCTTTCTTCATGGCGTCCAGCGTCATCGCCGTGCCCGCCGGCACCTGGCCCAGGACAACAAAAAGACTGGAAAAATCGAGCTTGCCAAAGACCAAGGCGATCACGGGCATGATGAGATCGCCCACCATCGAGTCGACAATCTTGCCGAAAGCGCCACCGATGATCACGCCCACGGCGAGGTCAATCACATTGCCTTTGACCGCAAATTCACGAAACTCCTGAAGCACACTCATGACTGTACCTTTCAAAGTCCAAACAAGTCCAAACCGGAACCGAAGTATGCCCGATAAGCCCACGGGGCTCCCGGCCACTGGGGGCGCCCTGGATGCGGTTGAGCCGTCAGCTACAATTGATTTCTAATTTACAGCCTTGTTTTTCATTGAGGATTCCCATGAGTGAGAGCCTTGTCGATCACGTACAAATGGACGCCAGCAAGCGCACCTGGCTAATTGCGTCGGGTTGTGTGGGCGCGGCGGGAGGCATCGCTGCGGTGGTGCCCTTCGTCAGCAGCTTTAAGCCTTCCGAAAAGGCCAAGGCGGCCGGCGCCGCCGTCGAAGCCGACATTTCGGCCTTGAAGCCGGGCGAAAAAATGATGGTCGAGTGGCGTGGCAAGCCGGTGTGGGTTGTGCGCCGCACGCCCGAGCAATTGGCGGTGCTGCCCAAACTCAATGCCCAGCTGGCGGACCCCAAATCCGAGCGAAAACCCAGCGATCAGGCGCCCGCTTATGCCAGAAACGAAACCCGGTCGATCAAGCCCGAATACTTTGTCGCTGTGGGTATCTGCACGCACCTGGGTTGCTCGCCATCGGATAAATTTCAGACTGGCGCCCAACCCTCTTTGCCTGACGATTGGCAAGGCGGTTTTCTCTGCCCCTGCCACGGCTCCACGTTTGACATGGCCGGCCGGGTCTACAAGAACAAACCCGCGCCGGACAACCTGGAGGTGCCGCCTCACATGTACCTGTCGGACACCAAGCTGCTCATCGGCGAAGACAAGAAAGCTTAAGGAAACACATCATGGCCGAATACCACGAAATTTCCCCCAATGCGCCCGCAGCTGACAAGCTGCTGAACTGGGTTGACAACCGGTTTCCTGCGTCCAAGCTCTTTAAAGAGCACATGAGCGAGTACTACGCGCCCAAGAATTTCAATATCTTCTATGTGTTTGGCGCCCTGTCGGTGCTGGTGCTGGTGATCCAGATTGTTACCGGCATTTTCCTGGTCATGCATTACAAGCCCGACGCCGCCCTGGCCTTCGGCTCGGTCGAGTACATCATGCGCGATGTGCCCTGGGGCTGGCTCATACGTTACATGCATTCCACCGGGGCATCAGCCTTTTTTGTAGTGGTCTACATGCACATGTTCCGAGGCCTGATCTACGGTAGCTACCGCAAACCGCGCGAACTGATCTGGCTTTTCGGTTGCGGCATTTTCCTGGTGCTGATGGCCGAGGCCTTCATGGGCTACCTGTTGCCCTGGGGGCAGATGAGCTACTGGGGTGCGCAGGTGATCGTGAACCTGTTCTCCGCCATTCCCTTTGTGGGGCCAGACCTCGCCCTGTTGATCCGCGGCGATTTCGTGGTGGGTGATGCCACCCTGAACCGTTTCTTCAGCTTCCACGTGATCGCAGTGCCGCTGGTGCTCTTGGGCCTGGTGGTGGCGCACATCATCGCGCTGCACGAGGTGGGCTCCAACAACCCGGATGGCGTCGAGATCAAGGCGCATAAAGATGCCAATGGCCGGCCAAAAGATGGCATCCCTTTCCACCCCTACTACACGGTGCATGACATCTTTGCGGTGAGCGTGTTCCTGATGGTGTTCACTGCCATCGTGTTTTTCGCCCCAGAAATGGGGGGTTACTTCCTGGAGTACAACAACTTCATCCCGGCTGACCCGTTCAAGACCCCCTTGCACATTGCGCCGGTCTGGTATTTCACGCCCTTCTATTCCATGCTGCGGGCAGTGACCGACCAACTGATGTACGTGCTGATCGCCATTGTTGCGGCGGCTGCCTTGTATGCCTTGACCCGTGAGCGCTTGCCCAAGTTGTTCAAGGGGGTGGCTATCGTGGCGGCTGTGGGTATAGCGGCCATGATGCTGTCCATTGACGCCAAGTTCTGGGGCGTGGTGGCCATGGGCGGAGGCGTGGTGATCTTGTTTTTCCTGCCCTGGCTGGATCACAGTCCCGTCAAGTCGATCCGTTATCGCCCGGACTGGCACAAATACCTTTACGGTTTCTTTGTGCTGGATTTCCTGGTGCTGGGTTACTTGGGCATGTTGCCGCCGTCGCCAATCGGTGAGCGGGTGTCGCAGGTCGGAACCTTGTTTTATTTCGGTTTCTTTCTTCTGATGCCCTGGTGGAGCCGCATGGGCGAGCCGAAGGCGGTGCCTGACCGTGTCATCTTCACGGCACATTGAACTGGGGAAGCACATCATGAGAATCATTGGTTTCGTGAAAAACACCGCACTGGGCCTGATCGTGTCGCTGGGTCTGGCGGGCGGCGCCCTGGCCAGTGGCGGCGGCATTGCCTGGGACAAGGCGCCCAACAACACCAACGACATGGCAGCCCTGCAAAATGGCGCCAAGATGTTTGTCAATTACTGCCTGAGTTGCCATTCGGCGGCCTTCATGCGTTACAACCGGCTCACCGACATCGGCCTGACAGAAGAGCAGATCAAGGGTAACCTGCTGCTGACCAGTGCCAAAATCGGCGACACCATGAAGGCGGCCATTGACCCCCAACAGGCCAAGGAGTGGTTTGGTGGCAACCCACCTGACCTGACGGTGATTGCCCGCTCACGGGCCGGGTCGGGCGGCTCCGGTGCCGACTACCTCTACACCTATCTGCGCACCTTTTACCGGGATGAGAACAAGCCAACAGGCTGGAATAACCTGGCGTTTCCCAATGTCGCGATGCCCCATGTGCTCTGGGAACTGCAGGGCGAGCGCAGGCCGATCTTTGAGGAAATCAAGCAGCACGGGCACGAGGTTCAGGTGGTCAAAGGCTGGGAACAGGTCAAGCCCGGGCTGATGACGCCCCTGCAGTTTGACCAGTCCATCGGCGATCTCGTGTCTTACCTGCAATGGATGGGTGAGCCGGCACAGAATACGCGGGTCCGAATTGGTGTCTGGGTGCTGTTGTTCCTGGGTGTCTTTACTGTGTTTGCATGGCGCCTCAACGCGGCCTACTGGAAAGACATCAAGTAATCACGACGACCGTGCACCGCCCCGGTTCAGTCGGCGGCGGTCGCTCTCAGAGTGGGCCCGCATGCTGCAGCCCACTCTTTTTGATTTTTAGGAGCCTTCAACATGATGGTGCTGTATTCAGGTACGACCTGTCCCTTTTCCCACCGCTGCCGCTTTGTGCTGTTTGAGAAAGGCATGGACTTTGAGATTCGCGATGTTGATCTCTACAACAAGCCAGAGGACATCAATGTGATGAACCCCTACGGCCAGGTGCCCATCCTGGTCGAGCGGGACCTGATCTTGTATGAGTCCAACATCATCAACGAATACATTGATGAGCGCTTTCCCCACCCGCAACTGATGCCCGGCGATCCGGTGGACCGGGCCAGGGTCAGATTGTTTCTGCTGAATTTCGAAAAAGAGCTGTTTGTGCACGTGTCCATGCTGGAGTCGCGCGCTGGAAAAAGCAACGAGAAGGCGTTGGAAAAGGCCCGTGCCCACATTCGGGACCGGCTGACACAGTTGGCTCCCGTGTTCCTCAAAAACAAGTACATGCTGGGGGAGGGCTTCTCCATGCTGGATGTGGCGATTGCCCCGCTGCTATGGCGGCTCGACTACTACGGCATTGAACTCAGCAAGAACGCGGCACCGTTGCTCAAATACGCCGAGCGCATCTTCTCGCGGCCAGCTTATATCGAAGCGCTGACCCCCTCCGAAAAGGTCATGCGAAAGTAGCATCGAGACGCAGGGACAAGCCATGATCGAAGCGCCAGACGTCACCTCGACCCGACCTTACCTGATACGTGCACTTTATGAGTGGTGCACGGACAACGGCTTCACGCCCTACATTGCTGTGGCCGTGGATGAGTCGGTACAAGTGCCGCGCGAGTATGTCAAAGACGGGGAAATTGTGCTCAATGTGAGCTTTGACGCCACCAGCGCGCTCAAGCTTGGCAATGAGTTCATCGAGTTCAAGGCTCGCTTTGCAGGCACGCCGCGCGACCTGATGGTGCCGGTGACCCAGGTTCTTGCAATCTTTGCCCGTGAAAATGGCCAGGGCATGGCCTTTCCCCGGACGTCGCACAAGGCGAGCAATCTCCTTGAGCCCGGTACCGCATTGGCTGTCAGCGCAGAGGCCAAATCAGAGCGCTCCTCGGTGCCCGACAGCGAACGCCGCCTGGTCGCGCTCTCCAGTGTTGACGTGCCGCAGGACAAAACCGACGGGCAAGAGCCGCCGGAACCTCCGCGCAACCCGCCCATCGGCAGCCGGCCCAGCCTCAAGCGGGTCAAATAGTTTTGGACTGGACCGACTCGGCCGGTCTGCGTGGCTAAAATAAGGGAAATGCCGATTTAGCTCAGTTGGTAGAGCAACCGCCTTGTAAGCGGTAGGTCATCAGTTCGAATCCGATAATCGGCACCATCGCTTGGTTTGAAGGCCTCCAAGTAGTGATACTCGGGGGCCTTTTTCATGGTGACGCGACTCACCTTCGTTCTCTCATGGTTGCGACCGGATTTGGACCTTCAGTCGAATTGAGTTAATCTCCCAACCCTTGACCCGCAAATGTGCTGTCAGCGTGGGCAGCAATTGCCGGACTTTGGCGGCCACTGCGGTGTTGTCCAAAATCAGGCACCAAACAGGGCCTTCGATGGGACCGGCCTTCACGGCGGCTCGCAGACCGGGTGGGATGAGCGATTGCACTGCCTCCAGTCGGGCTGACGATTCGCGTGTCAGATCGGCCAGACGGGCCAGAACCGGTGAGTCCTGGCTGGCCTGGAGCAGAGAGACAGCGTGGTGCCGGCGTTCCATGGGCAAGAAGAATGAGGAGTAGTCGCGATGCAATTGATTATCACGGACGCTTGGCTGGCCAAAAGCCGTGCCATCCATCTCAGCGGCACCAAACTGGTCTTGTCGAGCTTGCTGGCGGCATTCGTCCTGATGTTGGTGGCGGCTGGTCTCTACCATTGGGTGTTTCTCAAGGGGGCTCGGGAGGGCTGGCCGGTGGTTGGGTCACTGGTTCGCCTGGTGGTGCGAGACGAGTTCCAGCAGCGCGACCGCTTCATGCGCGAGAACCTCGATGTGCTGGCGCGTAAGTTGGGCGAGATGCAGGCCAAGTTGACGCAACTGGAGTCACTGGGTGAGCGGGTCTCCGGCCTGGCCGGCATCAATCCGGCAGAGATCAAGACCAAACCCGGGCAGGGTGGTGCGCTGGTCGCTGGTCGACCGCTTTCCTTGGAGGAACTGCAACAAACCCTGTCAGAGCTGGATCGGGTGACGGGTCAGCGCACTGACCTGTTGACCGTGATTGAGTCCCGCTTGTTTGACCAGAAGGTTCGCGGCATGATGGTGCCGACCCGGCAGCCGGTGACGTCCGGCAACCTGGGCTCCACGTTTGGCTGGCGGATCGATCCCATCACAGGCACCTCGGCCCTCCATACCGGGCTGGATTTTCCGGCCGATGTCGGCACGCCCATTTTGGCGGCAGCCGGTGGCGTGGTGGTGGTGCAGGAGTTCAACGCCCCCTATGGCAACATGATCGAAATCGATCACGGCAATGACCTGATCACCCGTTACGCCCACGCATCCAGGGTCTTCGTCAAGCAGGGCGATCTGATTCGCAACGGTCAGAAGATTGCCGAAGTCGGTAGCACCGGGCGATCCACCGGTCCGCATCTGCATTTTGAGGTGCTGGTGCGAGGCGTCCCGCAGGATCCCCAGAAGTTTCTGGACGCAGGGCGCCAGTTGACGGCGCAAGCCGTCGCGGCCAAGGTGGCATTGCCGGGCAGTCCGCGCAGGTAAAATAGAGGGATCGCAGAGCGCCAAGGCTGTTGCAATCCGCCGTGGTGGATGCATATGTCCGCGGGTAACCCCCAAGGCTCTCCCACTTATCCAGATTGAAAAGGATGGCGTTGTCGGACCAGTCCGCACGGATGGTCGGGCAGTGCCTGAATGCATGGCTACTAATTTTCTGACCAAGATTTTCGGCAGTCGCAACGACCGCCTGCTGAAACAGTACCGGAACAGCGTCACGCGCATCAATGCGATGGAGGCTGAGCTTGAGCGACTGACCGATGAGGCGCTGCGCGCCAAAACAGGGCAATTCAAGGAACGTATCGCTGCCGGTGAGTCGCTGGACGCCTTGTTGCCAGAAGCCTTTGCGGTGGTGCGTGAGGGCTCCAAGCGCGTGATGAAGATGCGCCACTTTGACGTGCAGTTGCTCGGCGGCATGTCGCTTCACAACGGCAAAATCTCAGAAATGGGCACCGGTGAGGGCAAGACCCTCACGGCCACCTTGCCGGTGTACCTGAACGCCTTGACCGGAAAGGGCGTGCACGTGGTCACGGTCAACGACTACCTGGCCAACCGCGACGCACAGTGGATGGGCAAGCTCTACAACTTTTTGGGCCTGACGGTGGGCATCAACCTGCCCAATATGGCCAGGGAAGACAAGCAGGCTGCCTACCGAGCCGACATCACCTACGGCACCAACAACGAATACGGCTTCGACTACCTGCGCGACAACATGGTCTACGAGGTGGCCGACCGGGTGCAGCGTGGCCTCAATTACGCCATCGTTGACGAGGTGGACTCCATCCTGATTGACGAGGCGCGCACGCCGCTGATCATCAGCGGTCAGGCGGAAGACCACACCAGTCTTTACATCGCCATCAACCGGGTGGTGCCGCAACTGCAGCGCCAGGAGGGCGAGGCAGACCCGCGCACCGGCGAGGGCATCACCAAACCCGGTGATTTCACGCTCGACGAAAAAAGCCGACAGGTCTTCTTGACCGAGCAGGGCCATGAGAACGCTGAGCGCATCCTGTTCGACATGGGGCTGATCCCGGAAGGCGCCACGCTGTACGACCCCGCCAACATCACGCTGATGCATCACCTGTATGCGGCGCTGCGGGCCAATCACCTGTTCCACCGCGACCAGCACTACGTGGTGCAGGAGGGCGAGATTGTCATTGTGGATGAGTTCACCGGTCGCCTGATGAGTGGGCGGCGCTGGAGTGAGGGCCTGCACCAGGCGGTCGAAGCCAAGGAAGGGGTGGCGATCCAGCCAGAAAACCAGACCATGGCGTCGATCACCTTCCAGAATTATTTCCGGCTGTACGGCAAGCTCGCTGGCATGACCGGCACGGCCGATACCGAAGCCTACGAATTCCAGGAAATTTATGGCCTAGAGACGGTGGTGATGCCACCCAACCGGCCCAGCCGGCGCAAGGACGAGCTGGACCGTGTCTACAAGACCACCCGTGAAAAGTACGAAGCTGCCATCCAGGATATCCGCGACTGTTATGAGCGCGGTCAGCCGGTCCTGGTGGGCACCACCTCAATCGAGAACTCCGAGATCATTTCTCAGCTGCTGGACAAGGAGAAGCTGCCGCACCAGGTGCTCAATGCCAAGCAGCATGCCCGCGAAGCCGACATCGTGGCCCAGGCCGGCCGTCTGAAGATGATCACCATTGCCACCAACATGGCCGGCCGGGGCACCGACATCGTGCTCGGCGGTAATGTCAGCTTGGCCGTGGATGCCCTGGAGGCAGATAACACGCTCGATGCAGCCCAGCAGCAGCAACACATCACGGCGCTGCGTTCCCAGTGGACCCAGGACCATGAGCAGGTCAAGGCCCTGGGCGGTCTGCGCATCATCGCCACTGAGCGGCATGAGTCCCGGCGCATCGACAACCAGTTGCGTGGCCGCTCCGGCCGCCAGGGCGACCCTGGCTCATCGCGCTTTTACCTGAGCCTGGACGACGCCCTGATGCGAATTTTTGCCGGTGACCGCGTCAAGGCCATCATGGACCGGCTCAAGATGCCAGACGGCGAGGCGATTGAGGCTGGCATCGTGACCCGCAGCATCGAGAGCGCCCAGCGCAAGGTCGAGGCCCGCAACTTCGATATGCGCAAGCAGTTGCTCGAGTACGACGATGTCTCCAATGACCAACGCAAGGTGATTTACCAGCAACGCAACGAAATCCTGGATGCGACCGACCTCACGGCCCAGATCACCTCACTGCGCGAAGGCTGCTTTGCCGATCTGGTGCGTCAGTACGTACCGGTCGAGTCTGTGGAGGAGCAGTGGGATATTGCTGGCCTGGAAAAAGTGCTCGCCGATGACTGGCAACTGCCGCTGGCCCTGCAACAGCAGGTCAGTGCCGCCAGCGCCATCACCGATGACGATCTGCTCGAGACTGTGACGACACAGGCCAACACCGCGTTTGCTGCCAAGGTGGCTCAGGTTGGCGACGGCAACTTCACCCAGTTCGAACGCATGGTGCTCCTGCAAAGCATCGACACCCACTGGCGCGAGCACCTGAGCTCACTCGATTACCTGCGCCAGGGCATCCACCTGCGCGGCTATGCGCAAAAGCAACCCAAGCAGGAGTACAAGCGCGAAGCCTTCGAGCTGTTTGGCCAGTTGCTGGACTCGGTCAAGAACGAGGTGACCAAGCTGCTGATGACGGTCAAGATCCAGTCCAGCGAACAGCTGGAACAGGCGGCCGTGGACATGGAGCAGCGTGCCGAGAGCATTGCCAATGTCACTTACACCGCCCCCACTGAAACCGGCGAAGTTCAATCAACGGTCGATCCAGCCACGGTGGGGCAAACGCCCGGTCCATTCAGTGCTGTGCCCCGGGTAGGCCGCAATGAACCCTGCCCCTGTGGCAGCGGCAAAAAATACAAGCAGTGCCACGGCAAGTTGGCCTGAGGTTCATGCCCCTAGCCGGCGCCAGCGCTAGGGCGTGATTGACAGCGTGGCGCCAAGCTGACGCAGTGTCGGCTCCCAGCCCTGGCCGCGGGCCTGACGGTGCAAAGTCACACTCGCGTACCACGGGCTGTCAGCCCGGTCCTGGAGCCATCGCCAGTCGGGCGAGGGTGGCAGCAGCACATGGGTGGGTCGCCCCAGTGCGCCACTCAGGTGGGCCACGCTGGTATCGACACTGATCACCTGATCCATCAACTCGCACAGAGCCGCCGTGTCGGAGAAGTCCTGGATCAGGGCGCCAAAATGCTTGAGACCGGGATTGGCGTTGAGGGTGTCCTGGTCGCCCTCGCGAAGTTCTTTTTGCAGACTGACGTAGTCAACACCGTCGGGCAGGTGAGGCAACAGTGCCGCAAGCGGCACGCTGCGGACATGGTCATGGTTGTGGCTGGCGTTTCCGCGCCAGACCAGCCCAATCCGGGGTCGACGGGTCGGCCCCAAGCGCTCGGACCAAAGGGCGATCTTGGCCGGGTCGCTGCGCAGGTAGCTTTGTGGGTTAGGAATGGTGGCCAGGGTGGTCTTGAGTGCCAGCGGCAGGCTCAGCAGCGGGCAGTGGTAGTCAAAGCCAGACAGGTCTGAGCCGGTCCTGATCACCTCGACATCTTGGGCGGCGGCCCTGAACAGGTCAAACAGCGCGGCCGGCGCCTCAACGCTCACTTGTGCGCCCAGTGCTCTGACCAAAGTGGCGTAACGGAAAAACTGGATGGCGTCGCCAAGCCCCTGTTCACAGTGCAGCAAAATGGATTTGCCCGCCAGGGGTGCTTGACCCAGCCACAGAGGCTGCGCAAAGTGGGCCAGACGCAAGCCGGTCTTGGCGTTGCGCCAACGCCACTCGTACAAAGGCCAGCCCTGGCCGAAATCACCCTTGGCCAGCAGGGCTAGCGATTTGTTCCAGTGGGCATCCGGGTAGTCTGGCAGCAGCCCGATGCAGGTATCAAAGCTGGCAATCGCGGCGTCCATCTGGCCCAGGTCCTGCAGCGCAAGACCTCGGTCACAATGAAACTCGCCGGCATGGGGGTTGATGGCGATGGCGCGGTCGTGGCTGGCCAGTGCGGCAGCAGGGTCGCCGATTTCACGCAATGCCAGCCCGCGGTTGTACCAGCCAATGGCATAGCCCGGGTCGATGGCAAGACCACGGTCATGACAGTCGATGGCGGCCTGGTATTGGCGCAGGTGCTTGAGTGCCAGGCCGAGGTTGTTCAAGGGTTGCGGGTCACCCGGTCGCAGGGCGATGGCGCGTTCAAAGCTTTCCACAGCCAAGGCATCCTGCCCCAGGTCTCGGAGGGCGACGCCGCGGTTGTTGTAAGCCCGGCTGTGGTCGGGCTGGAGCGCAATCACCTGGTTGTAACTGGCCACCGCGTCGGCATGGCGGCGCAGGGTATGAAGAGCGCAGGCGCGGCTGTACCAAATGCCTTCCTGGTTGGGGGCCA
>JBAXMQ010000020.1:0-35317 GCA_037134215.1 Betaproteobacteria bacterium | reverse complement strand
CACTCGGGCGTGCCGCCACGGCTGAGTTCGATCAAAGGGACAAGGTTCACGGCGGCTCCTGTGGGTTGGGATGATAGATGAGGGAAGGCAGGTGGGTGAAGGACGCCATTGTCAGGCCAGTCAGGCCAGTCAGGCCAGTCTGGCCGGACGGCGGGTGGGGCCCTGTCTATACTTGAAGACATGCCCTTCACGCTCTCTCACGACCAGGCTGCCCGCTACCAGCAGGACGGTTTCTTGGTGCTGCCGGGCTTTGATTAGCATGGACGACGCCTTCAAGTCACACCTCTGCCTGCCCCTGAACGCGCCCCTGGTCAGCGCACTGGCCCGCATGACCGCGGCCATTGGCAGCGCAGACTGGTTCGATGCCGTGCTTAATTTGCTGGGCACGGTGTGCGCCATCGATTCCGGCGGCGCGATGGTCTACTACCGCGAGCAGCGCCCACGTCGTATCCTGCACCGGTTTGACCCATCTGAGCGGGCGCTGCCTGAGGACGCCTACCTGTCTGGCCCCTATGTGCTGGATCCGCACTACCAGCTGTTTGCGGCCGGTGCGCCCAATGGTGTTCACCGGCTCACGGATATTGCGCCCGACGATTTTTTTCAGAGCGAGTACTACCGGGTGTTCTATTCGCAAATAGGGTTGTCGGATTCGATCGAACTGCTGTGGCGCATCGACGCGGACAGTGCGCTCAATATCTTCATCGAGCGCAGCATTCGTCACCCAAAGTTCCAGGATGCCGACACGGTGGCGATCAACACCCTGCTCCCGGTGATCTTTGCCTCTGCCGCACGCCACCATGAGCTCACCGCTGCCGCCTCGCGGCGAGACACCGACAACTTGACCCACCGCAAGGTGCAAGCCACGATCGAGAACTTTGCCAGCTCGCTGCTGACACAGCGGGAGCGCCAAGTGTTGTTTTACCTGATCAGCGGTTACTCGTCGGCGCTGACGGCGCAGCGGCTTGCCACCACCGAGGGCACCATCAAAATCCACCGCCGGAACATCTACCGCAAGCTCGATATTGGTTCGCAGGCAGAGTTGTTTTCGCTGTTCATCAACTGCATCCAGTTTGCTTTGCCCGAGGCGCCGGTTGACCCGCTGCAGACCTACCAGTCGGCACCCCATGCGGCACGCACGCTCTCACTGCTTGGCGTGGCGCCGGCCTGAGCGACCAGCCATCTTCAGGGTCGCGGCGGGATGTAGACCCCACCCTGGTTGTTGTGCAGCCAAGGCGCGATGTCCATGTCTCGGTCCAGCGGGAACATCGGGCGCGGCACCTGACTGAAGGGCAGTGCCCCGTAGTTGACGGTGCACAAAGCGCCGCTGTCGCAAACGATGACTTGGCCTGCAATGGGCTCGAAGGCCGCACGGAAGTGCTGCATGGATTTCAAGGCGACCACGTCCTTGCGTGAGGGATCGATCCCGAAGGCCAGGAACTGCTGAAGATCAAGGATCTGGGCCCGCACCGTCACCACCAGAATCTCGATGCCCTCCACCTGCACCACGGCCAGCGGCCCCCAGGACCGCTGCAGGCCCCCGATCATGGCGCCACTGCCCGTGTAGTTGCCATGGGCATTGAGTGACACGAGGGTACCCGCCAGCGCGAGTGGCGTGCCACCAACACCCGGATCAGTCTTGCCGCCGAGCTTGATGTGGACGGTGTCGCCTGGCGCATGGCCTTGCAACTGCTGCACGGTTTGGGCGTCGACCATGGGCCCGAAACAGGCGTTTTGCAAGCCGGCGTCCAGCATGGCCTTGAGCAGGTTGGTTGAGTCGCCATAGGTACCGCCACCCGGGTTGTCGGCATAGTCGGCGACGATGATCGGGCCGCGACCCTCCGGGCGGTAGGCCTTGCAGATCGCTGCCGCCTGCGCCACGGTATGGAACTGGTTGATGGCGTCGTGGCGGCGGGCCCATATGTCGTCGGCCAGCTCACTGGCGAAGACCGCGTGGCGGGCCATATCGCCTTGCGCGGTCACGGTCACGCTCGCACCCAGCTCGGGGATATTGGCATGCGGGAAAGCGCCGTTGATGCTGACCGCAAACACGTCGGCTTGCTGCTCATAGGCCCGCGCCCGTGCCAACCGGTCGACCATGGGCCCGATGTCGGTGCGCCCGCCGTTGGCCTCTTCCAACATGGGGCGGGTCACGCGCAGCGTGACCGGGTGGATCTCGCCTTGCATCGTGCGCTGCAGGATGTCGGCGGCATGCCGCGCTGCGACCCGCATGTCGGTGTGCGGGTAGGTCTTGAATGACACGATGATCTGGGCCAGATCACACATGGCGCGGCTGACGTTGGCGTGCGGGTCCAGGGTGATGCCAATCGGCAGGTCCGGGCCGACCACGGCGCGCAAGCGGCGCAGCAGTTCACCCTCACCGTCGCCACAAAAATCAGTCACCATGGCGCCGTGCAAGCCGAGCAAGATGCCGTCAAGCGTGTCGCAATGGGCCTTGGCCGCTGCGACGATGGGGTCGGTGAGCGTGTCAAAGGCGTCGCGCGTGACAAGTCCGCCCGGCTGGGCGTGGGCACTGATCACATGCGTGACGTCCCAGTTGTACGCAGAGCCGGCCTCCAGAAAACCACCCAGCTCGGTGTTGTTGTCTTGACGCGCCGCCACGGCCTCAGCGCCATAGAGCAGTCCGCGTTCGGCAAAGACAGCCAGGTCGGTGGGTAGTTTGCAGAAGGTGTTGGTCTCGTGCAGAAACTCGGCGGTGAGCACGTGGAATCGGGTCATGGGCTACCTCGCAGGTGTGGGGCCGGTTGGCCAGTGGATCAGGACCCCAGGGGGTGGTGGCAGGCCAGGCTGTGGCCCTGTTCTATGCCATCCGGGTGGATGAGTTTAGGGCGCTCACTGCGGCAGCGCTGCGTGGCCCCTTGACAGCGGGCCGCGTAGGCGCAGCCGACCGGCAAGTTGAAGGCGTCGGCAATCTCGCCATGCAACAGGGTCACCGTGCGGCGTCGGCGCGGGTCGGGCTCGAAGGTGCTGTCCATCAGCGCCCGGGTGTAGGGGTGGCGTGGCGCTGCGGTCGGGTCGGGCAGGACCTCGATCACGCGGCCCAGGTACATCACCACAATGCGGTGGCAAAAGTAGCGTACCAGCCCCAGGTCGTGCGAGATGAACAGGTAGGTCAGACCCAGGTCGGCCTGCAGTTGTTCCAGCAGGGCGATGATCTGGGCCTGGATCGACACATCCAGCGAGGCCGTGGGCTCGTCAAGCACCAGAAAGTCAGGTTGCAGCGCCAAGGCCCGCGCAATGCCCACGCGCTGCTTCTGTCCGCCCGACAGCTGGTGCGGGTAGGTGTTGGCCAGTACCGGGTTGAGGCCGACCATGGCCATCAGTGACTCGACCTTGGCCCGGTTGGCCACCTCATCCAGCGCCAGGCCCTGAACGCGCAGCGGCTCCAGCACCGCATCGTGCACGCTGTAGCGCGGGTCGATGGACGAATAGGGGTCCTGGAACACCATCTGCATGCGCCGGCGCAACGCCCGCAAGCCGGCGGGTGGCAGGCTCGCCAGGTCGGTGCCGTCAAAATGCACGCTGCCGCTGCTGGCCTCCAGCAGGCGCAGCACGAGCCGGGCCAGGGTTGACTTGCCACAGCCGGATTCGCCCACCACACCGGTCACGCGACCGCGCGGGATGTCGAGGTCGACCTCGCTCACGGCGGCCAGCGTGCGCTGCTTGGCGAACAGGCCAGCCCGGCTCTGGAAGACCCGGGTGAGGCCCCGGGTCTGGACCAGCGGGGGCGGGTTGCCGTCGGCGTTGGCGGGCGGTTCAGACATGGGCTGCTTCGGCGCTCGCGAAGTGGCAGGCGACGCGCTGATGACCGCCTACTTGCAAGGTCGGCACCTCGGTTTGGCAGCGTGCCTGCGCCGCGCTGCAGCGCGGGTGGTAGCGGCACCCACCGGCGTAGCTGGCCACGCTGGGGACAATGCCTGCTATGCCACGTAGGCTGCCGCTGGCCTGGTCGCTGCGCGGGATGCAGGCGATCAAGGCCTGGGTGTAAGGGTGGCGCGCTTGGGCAAAGATGGCCTCGACCGTGTTGCTCTCGGCGATGCGGCCCGCATACAGCACAAGCACCTGGTCGCAGGCCTGGGCCACCACGCTCATGTCGTGGGTGATCAATAACAGCGCTAAACCGCGTTGGCGCACCAGGTCAACCAGAATCTGGATGATCTGGGCCTGGATGGTCACGTCCAGCGCCGTGGTGGGTTCGTCGGCAATGATCAGATCAGGGTCGCCAGCCAGTGCCATGGCGATGACCACGCGTTGCTTCATGCCCCCCGACATTTGGTGCGGGTACTGGCCGTGCACGGTGGCGGCGTCAGGGATGCGCAGCTGGGTCAGCAGCTCGATGCTGCGGGCGCGGGCGTCTGCTGCCGTCAAACCCCGGTGCAGGATGCCGACCTGGTCGATCTGTGCCCCTACCCGCTGGATCTGATCCAGCGAGGTCATGGGGTTTTGGGTGATGAGCGCGATGCGCCGGCCCCGCAGCGCACGGTAGCGCTCGCTGTCCAGACCGACCAGTTCGGTGCCATCAAACTGCACCGAGCCTTGGCTGACCCTGCCACCCAAAAGTGGCAAAAGGCCCATGAGCGCCATCGCGGTGAGGGACTTGCCGGAGCCAGATTCACCCACCAGGCCCAGGATACTGCCCTTGTCCACCGAGAACGTGACCCGGTCCAGCGGCTGCAGCGAACCGATAGTCACAGACAGATCGCGGACTTCAAGCAGCGCCATCAGTGGTCCCGTACTCGGTGGCGGATGTCGAGCGCGTCAATGAGCGCGTCGCCAAACAGGTTGATGCAAACCACGGCAATGGCGATGGCCAGACCCGGCCCGAGGATCGTCCACGGCGCCAAAAAGATTTGTGCCGTGCCGCTGCTCATCATGGCGCCCCAGCTGGGTTTGGGGGGCTGCACGCCAAGGCCAAAGAAGCCCAGGGTGGCCTCGAGGATGATGGCGTCTCCCGTGGCCAGCATGCCGGCCACGATCACCGGCGTGATGGCGTTGGGCAGCAGGTGCCGGAACAGGATGTGGCCATGGCTGGAGCCCAGGTTGACCGCAGCCTCCACGTAGGTCTCGCTCTTCAGCGTCAAGATCTGGGCCCGGGTCAGCCGCGCGAACTGCGCCAAGTAGGCAATGCTGATGGCCACGATGGTGCTGTACAGCCCCGCGCCGAGGATGGCAACGAAGATCAGGGCGATCAGCACCTCAGGGAACGACCAGGTCAAATCAACCACCGCCGTGACGGCACGGTCGAACAGCCCGCCGAAGTAACCCGCGGCGGCGCCCAGGCACATGCCCAGGGTGACCGAGCCGCAAATGGCGGTGAGTGCCACCGTCAGCGAGGTACGTGCGCCGTAAATGATGCGTGACAACACGTCGCGGCCGAACTCGTCGGTGCCCAGCCAGTGGGCCATCGACGGGTCTTTGTTGGTGGCAGACAGGTTCTGGATGTCATAAGGGTAGGGCGACACCCAGGGCGCGAACAGGGCGGCCATGGCGATCAAGACCAGCACGGCCAGCGACAGCCCGCCGCGCCAGGTGCGCACCGTGCGCCCAAGCGCTGAATTTTTCCAGCGACTCATCGCAAATACTCCCTCACGCGCGGGTCCATGCCGGCCTGGACCAGGTCGCCCAGCAGGGTACCCAGCATGACCGCGATGGCCAGCATCAGCAAGCAACCTTGAACCACAGGGTAGTCCCGTTGCGCCAGCGAAGTGATCAGCAGCGAGCCCAGCCCTGGGCGGGCAAAGACGTACTCAATGGTGACGGCGCCGCCAATGATCCAGCCAATGCGCAGGCTCAGGATGGTCACCACCGGCAGCATGGCATGGCGCAACACATGCTGCAGCTGAATGCGCTGATGCGAGAGGCCTTTGGCGTGCAGCATCAGCACGAAGTCACGCCGGCTGATGTCGAGCATGGCGGCGCGAGTGACCCGCGCGACCAGTGCGACACCATGCAGGCCAATGGTCAGGACCGGCAGCACCAGCGCGGTCCAGGTGCGCGCGCCAGACACCGGAAACCACTCGAGTTGCACCGCAAACAGCAAGATCATCAGAAGTCCGAGCCAAAAGCTGGGCAGCGTGGAGCCGAGCAGGATCAAGGCCATGACGCTCCGGTCGATCCAGCTGTCTTTGAACACAGCCGCCAAGGCCCCGGTGGCGATGCCCACCACGGTTGAGAACAAAAAGGCCAGGCCGCCCAGACGCAGGCTGTGCGGCAAATTCTCAGCAATCAGTTCGAGCACCGGGCGACGAAGGATGATGGCGTCGCCCAGGTCGCCCAAGCTCAGGTTGCGCAGCCACACGCCGTACTGCACCAACAAGGGTTGGTCGAGGCCGTAGCGCGCCACCAGGGCGGCTTTTTGTTCCGGCGAGGAACCGATCTGAACGAAGTTGTCGATCGGATCCCCGGGAACCCAGTGGATGATCAAGAAAATGACCACCGACACCGCCAGGAACACGGGGACCAGCATCAGCAGCCGCCTGAGGCAATAGTTCAACAAACGGGGACCCCCTCCGCCGGCGTCAAACCCAGCAACAACTGCTGTTGGCCCGGAGCACCAACTTTACTTGACCTCGATGTCCATGATGGACTGGGTCGCCATCTTCATGCCGCGAATGGTCTCGGGCAGTTTCAGGCGCGTCTGGCTGTAGGCAAAGCTTTGCGTTGGCTGGTAGATCGGTGCGAACGGGAACTGAGACAGCACGTACTCGTGGTACACCTTGAAGTTCGCCACACGCTCTTCCCAGGTGCGTGACTGCTTCATAGCCTTGGCGTTGAGTTCCTCGGCCTTGGGGTCGTTGAACATCGACACGTTCGGGTAGCCCAAGCGGGTGGCACTGAAGAACCAGTCAATGATGTCGGCGTTGGTGTAGTCATAGGCCCGCACGGCAAGCTGGTGGTCCGTCTTTTTACGGTACTGCGCATTGATCGAGGCTGGCTCGTGCACGGTGATCTCGGCATTCACGCCCACGGCTTTGAGTTGGGCCTGAATGACTTCGGTGACCCGCTTGAACTGTGTGCCGTTCTGGGTCCAGAGTTTGAGCGTCAGCGGCGCACCACCTTTGGCACGCATGCCGTTGGCGCCCACGACCCAACCGGCTTCATCGAGCAGTTTTTTCGAGCGGTCGGCGTTGTAGCTGATGTTGAACTTCGGGTTGATGTTGGCCTCTTGCAGGGCGCTGACCAGGAAGTTGTTGGCCACCATGCCCAGCCCACCGAAGATGCTGGCCAGAATTTCTTTCTGGTTAACCGCCAAGGCGATGGCTTCGCGAACCTTGATGTCGTTGAGCGGCGCGACAGAGGTGTTCATGGGCATGTAGAACACCTCTGTGCCGGGCATCGTCACAACCTTGAGCGCCTTCTCGGCATTGATGCGGGGCAGGAAGTCTGTGGGTACGCCCAGCAGCAGGTCGACACCACCGGTCTTGAGCTCGAGGAAGGCCGTAGCGTCTTCCTGAATTTCCCGCAGGGTCAAGTTCTTGATCTTGGCCGGGCCGACGTTTTTGGACAGGTCACTGGCCCAACGGTAATCGTCGTTGCGCACCAGCTTGGTCTGCTGGCCTACGGTGAAGTTGACCAGCTTGAACGGACCACTGCCCACTGCTGCGGTCACGCCGAACTTGTCGCCCAGCGCCTCGTAGGCTTTGGGGGAGGGGATGCCCATGAAGCTGGTGGCCATGTTCAGCAGCAAACTTGGGTCCGGGCTCTTCATTTGAAAGCGTACGGTGTAATCGTCGACCACGATGACCTTGTCGATCTCCTCGATCATGAAGGCGTTCTCGGTGCCTTTGTACTTGGGGATCCACCATTCGATCACCTTGGCGTTGAAGGGCTCGCCGTCATGAAACTTGACGCCACGACGCAACTTGAAGGTCCAGCTCATGCCGTCTGGCGAGGCTTGCCAGCTTTCAGCCAGTTGCCCGTGGAAAGACTGGTCGGCATCCTGGATCACCATGCGATCGAAGATCAGGTTGTTGGCGATATTGAGTTTGGTGCCCTTGATTGGGTTGTAGGTCGGGGCCCCCGCTTCGCGGGAGTTGATCACGAAGGTGGCGTCCTGGGCCAGGGCCGGGCTGAACGCGGTCAGGCCGCAAACACTGGCCGCGGCCAGTGCCAGATGGCGCAGGGTGCTGTCGAAGGAAGTCATGGTTTCTCCTGGAAGGGGCGCGCCGGCGCGGGCGCTGGTGGTTGTCACGAGGTCGTCATCTCGCAAGAGAATAGCGGGAAACCTTCCGGCCAAGCAGGGTTCTACCCCCAAAGGCATAGCACAAATCAGTGCCGGCTGGCACTGTGGTTGGGGCCTATCACTTTAGGGGTAGATGCGGGGTGCGGGCCCGCTTTTGGTGCCTGTGTGCCCGGTGTTTTGTCTTATTCTCACGCTCACTGTCCCGCTGCCCGTGCCTGATGCACGTGGTGCCAGGCCCTGCTACCTAGCCCTGTTGCCTAGACCTGTTACCGAGCCCTCCCCACACCATGCGCCAACTCCGTAAACCTTACCTGTTGTTCCTGGGCGATGTCGACCTCAAGTCAGACGCCAAGACGGCCTTTGGCCTGCGCGACTGGTGCCGCAGCGATGTCATGGGGGAGTGGTCTCTGCCGGCGGCCACGGTGTCGCTGGACCTGCCGCGCCACAGCCCGTCACAAGCCGCGGCTTTGGGCGCCGGCTCCATCGTCATTGGTGTGGCCGCCGTGGGCGGTGTTCTGCCCGCCCACTGGCTGCCCGAGCTCGAAGCCGCCCTGGAGGCTGGCATGGACGTGGTCAGTGGCCTGCATTCCCGGCTGACGTCATTCCCCAGCCTGGTGCAGGCCGCACAGCGCGGTGGTGGCCGGCTGCACGATGTTCGGCATTCCGACCAGGTGTTTGACGCCGGTACGGGGCGCAAGCGCAGCGGTCAACGGGTGCTGACGGTCGGTACGGACTGCGCGTTGGGCAAGAAATACACGGCGCTGGCCCTGACCCGGGCTCTCACCGCGCGAGGCGTGCCGGCCACCTTCCGGGCAACTGGGCAGACCGGCATCATGATTGCTGGGGCTGGTGTCGCCGTGGACGCTGTGATCGCCGATTTCATCGCTGGCGCGGCGGAGGCCCTGTCGCCCGACAACGCCGCTAACCACTGGGACGTGATCGAAGGCCAGGGGGCGCTTTTTCACCCGGCTTATGCCGGGGTGACGCTGGGCCTGGTGCATGGCTCACAACCCGATGCCTTGGTGCTCTGCCACGACCCGTCCCGCGACACGGTGGAGGGCTACCCCGACTGCCCCATTCCTGATCTCCAGCACGCGATCGACCGTTACCTGGAGGCGGCCCGCCTGACCAACCGGGGGGTGCGTTGCGTGGGCGTGAGCATCAACTCGTCGTCTCTCACCGATGCCCAGTGGCAAGCCTACGCGGCGAGTGTCGGACTTAAGCTGGGCCTGCCGGTGGTGGACCCGATGCGCGGCGGCGTTGACGCGCTAGCCGACGCCCTGCTGGCCCAATGATCAGCTGCCGCACCAGCGTCGAACACTGGGCCATGACCGAGCCCTTCGAGATTGCCCGTGAGGTCATCACCGACCTGCCGGTGTTGATGCTGGGCCTGGGCGACGGACAGGGGCATGTCGGCCGGGCCGAGGCAGCCGGGGTTGACTATGACGGCGAGACGCCACACAGCATGGCTGGGCAAATTGCCGGTGTGCTGGACCAGCTGCGTGACGACATCAGCGGCGCCGACCTGATGCGCCTGCTGCCGGCGGGTGGCGCCCGCAATGCGCTGGACTGTGCCCTTTGGGACTTGCGCGCCAAGCAGTCGGGCGTGCCGGCCTGGCGCCAGGCTGGTCTTGCCGGGCTGAAGCCGGTCATCACGGCCTACACCATCGGCCTGGGCGACGAGGCCACCACCCGGCGCAAGTTGCGGGCCGCCCGCCACTACCCGCTGCTCAAGCTGAAGGTTGATGCACAGCGCCATGTGGACATCGTCCGTATGGCGCGCCAGGAACACCCGCAGGCACGGCTCATGGTCGACGCCAACCAGGCCTGGTCGCGCACGCTGCTGCTCGCGCTGCTGCCCGAGCTGACAGCACTGGGTGTCGAGCTGGTGGAGCAGCCCATGCCGCGCGGTCAGGACGCCGAGCTTGATGGCCTGGTCTCCCCGATTCCGCTGGCGGCTGACGAATCCTGCACCGACAGCAGCTCTCTGGCGCACCTGGCCGGCCGTTACCAGTACATCACGATCAAACTCGACAAGTGCGGTGGCCTGACCGAAGCCCTGGCCATGGCAGATGCGGCCGAGCAAAGCGGCCTGGGCCTCATGGTGGGCAATATGTGCGGCACCTCGCTGGCCATGGCGCCGGCCTTCCTGGTGGCGCAACTCTGCCGCTATGTGGACCTGGATGGCCCCCTGTTGCAGCAACTCGACCGTGCGACGCCGATGCACTTTCACGACGGCCTGATCGAGCCGCCAAGCGCCGCCCTCTGGGGCTGATCGCTGCCGTGGCCTCTGGCCCGAGGGTGCTGACCGCGAACTGCCGCAAAATCTCGGTATGCATTTAATTCGATCTCCCCTCCAAGCGCAAATTGTTCAATGGCTGGTGCAGCCCGGCGACCTGGTGCAGGCCGGGGAGGTGCTGGTGGTTCTGGAAGCCATGAAGATGGAGCACGAACTGCGCGCACCCAGCGCCGGCCGTGTGAGTGCGCTGCTGCGCGAAAAGGGTGACCTGGTGGCAGAAAACGAATTGCTATTGAATATAGAGCAAACTATTCAATCAGGACAGGGTCTAGAGGCTAAAAACGTTCAAAGTTTTTCAGGCAGCCCACTCAGCCTTTCCACGCCTGTTCCGGCTGACCCGTCTGCCGTGAGGCCCGACCTGCTGCGCCTGCAACAGCGTCAGGCGCTAACGCTGGACGCCAGCCGGCCCGAGGCCATGGCCAAGCGCCACGCGCTGGGTTTGCGCAGTGCGCGGGAGAACATTGCCGATCTGTGCGACCCCGGCAGCTTTGTCGAGTACGGGGCGCTGGCGGTGGCCGCCCAGCGCAGCCGGCGCAGCGAGGACGACCTGCAGCGCAACACCCCGGCTGACGGTATGGTGACCGGCATTGGCAGCATCAACCAGGCGCAATTTGGCCCCGACGCGTCGCGCGCCGTGGTGATGGCCTATGACGCGACCGTGCTGGCCGGCACCCAGGGCATGCGCAACCACCAGAAAACTGACCGGCTGCTGGGCCTGGCGCTGCAGCAGCAACTGCCGGTGGTGCTGTTTGCCGAAGGCGGTGGCGGCCGCCCGGGCGATGTGGATATGCCCATCGTGGCCGGCCTGCATGTGGCCACCTTTGCCAGCTTTGCCCGCCTGAACGGCCGGGTGCCGGTGCTGGCCATCGTGGCCGGGCGCTGCTTTGCTGGCAATGCCGCGCTGGCCGGCTGTGCCGACGTGATCATCGCCACCCGGGCCAGCAACCTCGGCATGGGCGGCCCGGCGATGGTCGAGGGCGGTGGCCTGGGCGTGTTCAGGCCGGAGCAAATCGGCCCGAGCACGGTACAGCACGCCAATGGTGTGATTGATATTTTGGTGAACGACGAGGCTGCCGCCGTGGCGGCGGCGCGGCATTACCTTTCATTCTTCCAGGGCCGCTTGCCCGCAGACTCGGACGGCGCGATGGCGCCCGACCCGCTGGCGCTGCGCGCCCTGGTGCCGGAGAACCGGCTGCGGGTGTACGACACCCGGGCTGCGATCCACGGCATCGCCGATACCGGCAGCGTGCTGATGTTGCGCGAGGGTTTTGGCGCCGGCATCCACACCGCGCTGGCGCGCATCGGCGGGCGGCCGCTGGGCATTCTGGCCAACAACCCGCTGCATCTGGGCGGCGCCATCGACGCCGCTGCCGCCGACAAGGCCGCGCGCTTCATGCAGCTGTGCAATGCGCACGGCCTGCCGCTGCTGAGCCTGGTGGACACGCCCGGTTTCATGGTCGGACCTGAGGCCGAGGCGCAAGCGCAGGTGCGCCATGTCAGCCGCCTCTTCATTGCCGCCGCCCACCTGCGGGTGCCGTTTTTCAGCGTGGTGCTGCGCAAGGGCTACGGCCTGGGCGCCATGGCCATGTGCGCCGGTGGTTTTCATGCGCCGCAGTTCACCGTGGCTTGGCCCACCGGCGAGTTCGGCGCCATGGGGCTGGAGGGCGCGGTGCGCCTGGGCTACCGCAAGGAGCTGGCCGCCCAGCCCGAGGGGCCGGCACGCGAGGCCCTGTTTGAGCAACTGCTGGCGCAGGAATACGCCAAGGGCAGCGCCATCAACATGGCTGCCACCCTGGAGATCGACGCCGTGATCGACCCGGCCGACACCCGCGACTGGGTACAAAAGGGGTTGCAGGGGCAGCCCGCTGTCCGCCCGCCCGGCGGCCTGATGGTGGATGCTTGGTAGGGAGAACTGCGATGGTGGGCTTGCGGGTACAGCGTGAAATCTGGAATTTTGTGATCCTGTTGCTGTTGACTTTGTCGGCGTCTGCACTGTTCGCTGTGGTTTTTTACCCGGAGCATGGTTGGCTGACCGCGACCTTCATTGGTGTCGCCAGCGGCCTGACCATCGGCACCCCGGTGATCCTGTGGTTCCTGAGCCTGCAAAGCGCCTTGGGCCGACGCCTGCGACGCTTGCCGCTGGCGGCTAACTTCGCGATAAGCAGCACCGTTATTGCGTCACTGCTTTGCGCAGGCCACTACCTGGCCTATCGCTTTTTCTGGCCGGTCAACCCTCAAGGGTTTCTGGGTGCGACGATGGTGTCGGAGTCGATGCTCTTCTCTATTCTGATGAGCTGCGCCATCAGCTATTCTTTGGAATTACGCCGACTGATTGGCCCTGGTGTGTTCGGCGCCTTTTTGTTCGGGCGCTACCGTTACCCGCGCACCGAGCAGCGCCTGTTGCTATTGCTGGACTTGGTCGGCTCTACGGCACTGGCTGAACGTATTGGCGCCGAGCGGTTTTTGGATTTTATCGACCGGTGGATTCATGACCTGACCGACCCGCTGATGGCTGCGGAGGGTCAGATTTACCGCTACATTGGCGACGAGATCATCCTGACCTGGCCCTATTCACCGCATGCAGCCGAACGGGCGCTGGTGATGGTACAGGCGCTCACCGCCCGTCTGGCCGCGAATGCCGAAACCTACCGCCGGCAGTTTGGTGAGGCGCCTTTGATGCGGGTGGCGATGCACGCCGGCTCAGTGGTCACCGGCGAGGTCGGCGACATCAAGCGCGAAATCACCTACCTGGGTGACACTGTCAATACCGCCGCCCGCATTGCCGGTGAGTGCCGCCAACACCAGGCGCTGGTGCTGGCCTCAGCCGACAGCTTGCGTGGCGTGGTGCTGCCCAGCGGCTTGAGCCGGCATGATCTCGGCGCGGTGCCGTTGCGTGGGCGCAGTGAGCCGGTGGCCCTGGCGCTGGTGCGGCAGCAATAGCGTGCCATCAATACCCTCCGGCTCGTTTGCGTCAATAATGAGCCCACATCGATGACCTACGCCGGCTGCCCTGTTGGCGCCGGCCTGCCAATTCTTTATTTCCGACCGACATGTCCGATTCCGCTGCCTACACCCCTCCGCCCGTCTGGCAATGGCAGCAAGCCAACGGCGGCCGTTTTGCCAACATCAATCGCCCGGTGGCGGGCGCCACGCACGAGCGGGTGCTTCCCGTCGGCCGCCACCCGCTGCAGTTGTACTCGCTGGGTACGCCCAATGGCGTGAAGGTGACCGTGATGCTGGAAGAGCTGCTGGCGCTGGGCCACAGCGGCGCAGAGTACGACGCCTGGCTGATCCGCATCCACGAAGGCCACCAGTTTGGCAGCGGGTTTGTCGAGGCCAACCCCAACTCCAAGATCCCTGCCCTGATGGACCACAGCGCCGCCAAGCCGCGCCGGGTGTTCGAGTCTGGCGCCATCCTGCTGTACCTGGCTGAAAAGTTTGACGCCTTTTTGTCGCATGACCCTGATGTGCGCGCCGAAACCCTGAACTGGCTGTTTTGGCAGATGGGCTCGGCGCCCTACTTGGGCGGTGGCTTTGGTCATTTTTATGCCTACGCCCCGACCCGCATCGAGTACGCGATCGACCGCTTCACCATGGAGACCAAGCGCCAGATGGACGTGCTGGACCGGCACTTGGCTGAGCATGAGTTCATGGCCGGCATTGACTACTCGATTGCCGACATGGCGATCTGGCCCTGGTATGGCGCGCTGGCCAAGGGGCTGATGTACGAGGCTGGCGAATTTTTACAGGTGCAGAGCTACCGGCACCTGAACCGCTGGGCCGACCAGATTCTGGCCCGGCCTGCGGTGCGGCGCGGCCGCATGGTCAACCGGGTGATGGGTGACCCGGCCAGCCAGTTGCATGAGCGCCACGACGCCAGCGACTTTGACACCCGCACCCAGGACAAGCTGACAGCCGCCAAAGGCTGAGTCAGTGCCGCCTGGCACGGCGGCCTTCAGTAGCCGTTCTGCGCAAGCCAGCCCAGCAGTTCCTCGGCGGCAGCGTCGGTGGCGGCGCTCAGGGCGCGTACGCCACCTGGCGCGTCTGCGCTGGGCGCCGGCCTCTGCACGATGATGCTGCGCTGTGCCAACACCCTGTCGCCAGCCGGTCCGCTCTGGCTGAGCGTGGCGCGCAGGCGCAGCAGGCCGCGGCTCTGCTGCGGGCTGTCAAACAACTGGCTGAATTCTTCCAGTGACAGGCGCAGCGTGGCCGTGCCGGCGGGCGCGCCCCCCTCAGGACTGAGCAAGGCGCGGCGTTGCCCCAGCGTATCGGCCAAGCGTTGGCGCAGCAGTTCGGCTGGCGTCATGCTCCAGCGGGACAGTGCGTAGGCCTGCAGGTGCTGCGCATCGGCGTAGAGCAGGCGGTACAGCATGGCCGGGCTGTTCAGGGCCGGGCTGGCCTGAACCTCCGCCAGTGTCAGCGCGGGCAGCGGTGCGCGCCGGTCGCTCGCCGCCACGGCCAGTGGCCCAGGGCCGAAGTCATAGCTCGCCGGCCGCGCTGCCTTGTCGGGCAGGGCGCAACCCACCAAAGCCAGGATCAATGGCAAAAAGATGACGAAAAGCCACGTCTTTATTGGGTTTATAGCTATCATAAAAATAGCGCTCCTCAGGGTTTGGCCAGGCGAGAAGAAAAACCGGGCTCGCCCGGGCCGGGTACCGGCGGCAGGGTGCCGAAGAGCAGGACTTGTGGCTGCTCGACCAGCAAGCCCGCAGCCTGTCCGATGGCGCGGGCGCTGCGGGCGGCCTCATCGGCGGCGCGGTTGACACGCGGCAGCGTGCCGGTTTGCAAGGTCTGGTTGCTGGCGCTGAACTCGTCCACACCCTGCCCGAGCCGGTCCAGCACACCCCCTTTTGCCTCCAACCGTTCCGCCAGCTGCTTCAGGCTGCGCGCCAGCTCGCGCGCCTCTTGGGCGCTTTCACCGAGCCGTTCAGCGCTGGTCTGCAGCGTGCGCAAGCTGACGCTGGCGTCCTGCGAGAGTTGTGGCAGGCGCAAGTCGGGCCCCAGTTGCGTGCTCAGCACGCGCTCGGCCCGGCTGGCCAACCGGTCGACGCTGCCGGCAGCCCGTGTCAGGCTGTCCACGGCGCCCATCACCTGCTGCTGATTGTCGGCACCGAGCAGCTGGTTGACGCGCTGGCTCAGTTCTTCCACCTGGGTCAGCAGCTTGCCACCCTGGTCGGACAGGCGTGCCAGCGAGCTTTGCCGCATCGGGATGCGTGCCGGGGCGTCGCCGGCGGCACTCAGTCGCTCGGTGCTGCTGCCCTGGTCGTCCAGCGCAATGTAGGCCAGCCCCGTCACGCCCTGAAAGCCCAGTGTGCCGAAGGTCGCGCGCGTCACAGGCGCTTGCCTGTCGATGGCGATGCGGACCAGCACCTGGCCGCTGACCTGTGGGTCGAAATCCACGGCAAGCACTTTGCCCACTTCCACCCCCTTGAGGCGCACGCTCGCCTGCGGCTGCAGGCCGGTCACGGCGCTGCTGGTGGTGAGCTCGTAAATGATTTTTTCGCGCGAGTCGCGCGTGAGCCAGAGGGCCAGTGCCAGCATCAGCGCACTCACCAGCAGCACAAAGGCGCCAGCGGCCAGGGCGTGGGATTTGTTTTCCATCGTGTTGCGGTCCTTTCAGTGGGCGGCCACCGGGTTTGCACTGACGCGGCGGCCGCGCGGCCCCAGAAAGAAGTCCTGGATGAAGGGGTGCGGCACGGCCATCACCCGCGCTGGGGTGTCGCAGGCGACCACGCGTCGCTCGGCCACCACAGCAATGCGCGTGCTGAGCTCGAACAGCGTGTCCAGGTCGTGCGTGACCATCACCACAGTCAGGCCGAGCTCGCGGTGCAACGAGCGCAGCAGGGTGCAGAAGGCGTCGGCGCTGTCCGGGTCCAGCCCGGCGGTGGGCTCGTCGAGCAGCAACAGGGGCGGGTCCATCATCAGCGCCCGCGCCAGTGCCACCCGCTTGACCATGCCGCCCGACAGGTCGGCCGGCATCTTGTGCGCCTGCGCCGGGTCGAGGCCCACCATTTGCAGCTTCACCATGGCCGCGTCCCGCACCAGCGCCCGCGGCAGATTGCCGAGCTCGCGCAATGAAAAGGCGATGTTCTCCAAGACGGTAAAGGCCGAGAACAGCGCGCCGTGCTGGAACAGCATGCCAACCCGGCTTGCCGCGCCCGCCCGGCCCAGCTGTGCGGCTGGCGCACCCAACACCGTGACCTGGCCACGCGCCGGCCGTTCCAAGCCCAGCATCTGCCGCAGCAGCACCGACTTGCCGCTGCCCGAACCGCCGACGATGGTCAGGAACTCGCCGGCCTCAATGCGCAGGCTCAGGTCCTGGTGGACGACAGCGTCGCGGCCGGCACTGCGAAACACCGACCACAGGCCGTCGATGAGCACGGCAGGCGCCACCCCGGCTGCATGCGTCATGCTCACAGCCCGACCTCCTTGAAGACGATGGCAAACAGGGCGTCGACCAGAATCACCAGGGTGATGGCGGCCACCACCGAGGCGGTCGTGCCCCGCCCCAGGCTCTCGGTGTTGGGCTGCACGCGCAGCCCAAAGTGGCAGCCGATGACGGCGATCAGAATACCGAACAACACGGTCTTGCCCAACGCCAGCCACAGGTTGGCGACCTGCACCACGCGCGGCAGCGACGTCAGGAAGTAACCGGGTGTGATGCCCATGGTCATTTCGGCTGCCAGCATGCCGCCGGCCAGGGCGGCCAACGTCGTCCAGACGCTGATCAGCGGCATGGCCAGCCCCAGGGCCAAGGCGCGGGGTAACACCAGCCGGAAGCCGCGCGCAATGCCCATGACCTGCATGGCGTCGAGCTCCTCGGTCACCCGCATCACGCCAATCTGGGCCGTGATTGCCGAGCCCGAGCGGCCCGCGATCAGAACCGCCGCCAGCATGGGGCCGAGTTCACGGATGAGCGCAAGCCCCAGGATGTTGACAATATAGACATCGGCACCAAACTGGCGCAGCTGCTGCGACATCAGGTAGGCCAGGACCACGCCAATCAAAAAGCCAACCAAGGCGGTGATGGGCAACGCGGTGGCACCCACCTGGTACAGGCAGCCCGACAGATCGCGCCAGGGGCCCTTGCCCGGGGCGCGCAGCAGGCGCAGGGTGTCCAGCAGCAATTGCCCCAGCAAGGCCAGCAAGTCGCGGACGTGGTCAAACAGCTGCCACAGGGCGGCGCCCAAATGCAGGAAGCGCTGCACCGCGCTGCGACGAACCGGCTCAGGCGCTGGCACGGTGTACCGGGCCACCCGGGCCAGCACGCTTCGTTGTGCCTCGGAGGCCTGCAGCTGCGCCGGCCAGTTCCGGCCCCAGGCGTTCCACAACACCTGCGCGCCGGTATGGTCGAGCCGCTGCAAGCCGTGCAAGTCCCAGCTCAATGACGGCCCGGGCGCGCAGGCTTGCAGTGCCGACGCCAGCCGGCGCCAGGCTGTTGGCTCGGCCAGTTGGGCCGCGCTCCAGCTGCCACTCAGCAGCACCCGGGTGCCCTCCGCCGTGGGCTGGCGCGTCAGCTGCGGACTGGCTTCGGGCATGGTGGGCCGGATCCTTTGTGAAAACGCCCCGATGGGCAGGCTGCCACATCGTAACCGCCGATCCTGGTTTCAGGTGCTCTCGCCCATGCGGCAAAATCGCCCTGGAGGAGATTTCATGACTAACCCCCTATCTGCCGCATCGGACGAGTTGGGCATCGAGCAGCGCGGCCCGGTGCTGTGGCTGACCATCACCCGGGAGGCGCGCCGCAACGCCATGAGCCACGGCGTGCTGGCCGGCATGGCGCAGGCCATCAGCGCTGCGCAGGGCCGGCGCGACATCCGCGCCATCGTCATCACCGGCGCTGGCAGCAAGGCGTTCTGCGCCGGAGCTGACCTGCAGGTGGCTCAGGCCTTCAGCACTGACGACGCCGAGCCGCACGGTCACCTGGCGCAGCTGCTGCGGGTCGCGCGTGCCAGCACCCTGCCCTTGGTGGCCCGGGTCAATGGCGCCTGCATGGCCGGTGGCATCGGCCTGCTGGCCATGTGCGACCTGGCGGTGGCCGCCAGCCACGCTGTGTTCGGGCTGCCCGAAGTCAAGGTGGGGCTGTTTCCGGCGCAGGTGCTCAGTGTGCTGCAACACCTGATCCCGCGTCGGCGGCTGGCCGAGATGTGCCTGACCGGCGAGCCCATCAGCAGCGCGCAGGCGCTGGCCTACGAGCTGGTCAATTATGTGGACGACGATGTCGATGCCCGCCTGCAGTGGCTGCTGCAACGGCTGATGGACAAATCACCGGTGGCGCTGCGCCGTGGCCTGTACACCATGAAAAAAATCGAGGCCATGGCCTTCGAGGAAAGCATGTCCTTCACCGAAAGCCAGATTGCGCTGTTCGCCATGACCGCCGATGCCCGCGAAGGCCAGCAGGCCTTTCAGCAAAAACGACAGCCAAACTGGGGCGGCCAATGAGCACCGAATTCGACTACATCATCGTGGGCGCCGGCACGGCGGGCTGCCTGCTGGCCAACCGCCTGTCCGCCGATGCCAGCAAGCGCGTGCTGCTCATCGAGGCCGGCCGCCGCGACGATTACCACTGGATCCACATCCCTGTGGGCTACCTGTACTGCATCGGCAACCCCCGCACCGACTGGCTGTACCAGACCGAGCCCGAACCGGGTCTCAATGGCCGCGCGCTGCGTTACCCGCGCGGCAAAACCCTGGGCGGCTGCAGCAGCATCAACGGCATGATCTACATGCGCGGCCAGTCCCGTGATTACGACCATTGGGCCGCACTCACCGGCGACCCGAGCTGGGGCTGGGACGCCTCGCTGCCCTATTTCAAGCTGCATGAAGACCACCACGCCGGCGCCACGGCCCTGCACGGCGCGCGCGGCACGGCGCCCGAGCTGATGCAGGACGCCAGCACGCCCTACCGCAAACTGCTGCGCGGGCGCAACGCCGGCGGCGAGTGGCGCATCGAGCAGCCGCGGGTGCGCTGGGACATCCTGGACGCTTTTGCCCAGGCGGCGCAACAGGCCGGCGTGCCCTCTACCAGTGATTTCAACCGCGGCGACAACGAGGGCGTGTCCTACTTTGAGGTCAACCAGAAATCGGGCTGGCGCTGGAACACCGCCAAGGCTTTTTTGCGCCCCACCTGCTATGCCCGACCCAATTTCGAGATGTGGACGTCGGCTCAGGTCGCGTCTCTGGTGCTGGAGACGCTGCCCGACGGCCGCCTGCGCTGCAGCGGGGTCACGGTACACGGCGGCGACGAGATGGTCACAGCCACGGCGCGCGCCGAGGTGATCCTGAGCGCCGGCAGCATTGGCTCGCCGCAGTTGCTGCAGCTGTCCGGCATCGGTCCGGGCGCCCTGTTGCAGCAGCATGGCATTGCCGTGAGGCACGACGCCCCGGGCGTGGGCGCCAACCTGCAAGACCACCTGCAGATCCGGACCGTGTTCAAGGTCAGCGGCGTCAAGACCCTCAACGTCCAGGCCAATTCGCTCTGGGGCAAGGCCATGATCGGGCTGGAATACGCGCTCAAGCGTACCGGTCCGATGAGCATGGCGCCATCGCAGCTCGGCGCCTTCACCCGCAGCGACCCGGCGCAACCCTGGCCTAACATCCAGTACCACGTGCAGCCCTTGAGCCTGGATGCCTTTGGCGAGCCGCTGCACCGCTTCAATGCCTTCACCGCCAGTGTGTGCAACCTCAACCCCACCAGCCGCGGCACCGTGCAGATCAAAAGCCCGCGTTTTGACGAAGCGCCGCTGATTTCGCCCAACTACCTGAGCACCGACGCCGACCGGCAGGTGGCAGCTGACTCGCTGCGGGTCACACGCCGCATCGTGGCACAGCCCGCGCTGGCCCGCTACACGCCTCAGGAGTTCAAGCCCGGCGTGCAGTTCCAGACCGATGCCGACCTGGCTCGTCTGGCCGGCGACATCGCCACCACCATCTTTCACCCCGTCGGCACCACCAAAATGGGGCGGGATGATGACCCGATGGCGGTGGTGGATGCCCGGCTGCGCGTACGCGGCCCCGGCGGCCTGATTGCCGGCCTGCGCGTGGTGGACGCCGGCGTGATGCCGGTCATCACCAGCGGCAACACCAACTCCCCCACGCTGATGGTGGCCGAGAAAGCGGCGCAGTGGAT
Organism: Betaproteobacteria bacterium; assembly: GCA_037134215.1. Lineage (GTDB taxonomy): Bacteria > Pseudomonadota > Gammaproteobacteria > Burkholderiales > Burkholderiaceae_C > Rhodoferax. Next base: position 14,689 of record JBAXMQ010000020.1, on the reverse strand, counting down.
TTTTGAGGACGCCGTCCGGGGCCAGGCAGGGTAAATCCGCAGAGGGTAAGTCCCGATGCCGCGCGGATGCCGGTCTCTTACAGTGCACTGACTCACCAGCGGCCAGGAGGCCGTACCAAGGCGAGAGGCCCAGGAGACAAGCCAACGTGTACCGATCCGGCGCACTTTGGCGTAAATGCCAGCGCGCTCAAAAAAACACCGGCAACCCCGGTGTTTTTTTCGTTCAAGTGCGGCGCTGAGTGCATGCGTCTAGCCAGGATACCGAGGCATAATATTTGTCATGACAAGTGGGCTGACCAAGTACCAAGAATCCAGGGAGCAAAGTTCTGAGGTCATGCGGCAAGTGCTGGGCCTGATGGCCAGGCACGACGCCGCCTTCAACCCGCTCAACTATGCGGTTTGGTATGAGCATGTGGCAGGTGTCAACAGCCGCCTGTCTGCAGCCCTGGAAGAGGCCCTGCGCACTGAGCCGCGATTGTCCGACGCCACCCTCTTCCACCTGCACCAGACGCACATGCTGGAGCCCGATGCGCTGGCCTTGCAGCAGGTCAGCCAGCAGCTGCAACGGGTGATCAGCGGTGTCCAAGGCTCCGCCGACCGAACCGGGGAGCAAGCGGGTGTGTACGAGGGGCAGCTCAACCAACTGGTGCGCGACATCAGGAATGGCTCGCCAGTAGCCGCTCAGTCCCTGTTGAAGCGCATTTTGCAAGGCACCAGCGATATGGGCGACAGTGCGCGCGAACTCTCCAGCGAAGTCGCCCAATGCCGGCTGGAAATCGACCGGCTCTCAACCGAGCTTGTCCGTGCCCTGGACGAGGCCCTGATTGACCCTCTGACGGGCATTCTCAACCGCAAGGGCTTTGACCAGAAGCTCGACGATATGTTCAAGGTGCCGGCCCGTGCGGGCGAAGCCCATTGCCTGGTGCTGCTGGACATCGACCTGTTCAAGCGGGTCAACGACACCTATGGCCATGTGATGGGCGACCGCGTCATTCAGGCGGTGGGTGATCTGTTGAATACCCGGTTAACGCACGTTCCGTCCCATTCGGTGGCCCGTTATGGGGGCGAGGAGTTTGCCGTTTTGTTGCCTCACGCCTCCATCGCCGTGGCCACCCAGGTGGCCGAATTGGTACGGCAACGGGTCAAGGGCATCAAAATCCGTGACCGCCGGGCCAGCGGTGAGGGCATTGCCATCACCATCTCGGGCGGGTTGGCGGCCATCCGGACCGGGGACGATGCCAAGAGTTTCATCGAACGCGCGGATCGCGCCCTGTACCAGGCCAAAATGGCGGGCCGCGACCGCATCAGCGGCTACTGAGGGGTCGGCCCGCATCCGCGACGGCGGCGGGCCAAGCCAGGTCGCTCACCTTGCGCGGCGTGCCGATCGGTCTTGTGGCCTGCGCCTTTTGCACGGCCAGAATGTCCTCCGCGCTCGGGTACTGCCCCTGCAGCCAGAAATCGAAAACCCGGCGCGCAATCGGCGCGGCATTCTGGGCCCCGAAGCCGGCATTTTCCACCACCATGGCCAGCGCGATTTTCGGATCTTCAGCCGGGGCGTAAGCCATGTACAAGGCGTGGTCCCGCAGGCGCTCATCCATCTTGGAGGCCACGTATTTTTCGCCCTGCTTGATCTGCACCACCTGCGCCGTGCCGGTCTTGCCGGCGCTGGAATACGGCGCGCCGACGAAGCTGGACGCCGAGGTGCCCTCCAGGTTGACCCCGACCAGCGCGTCGCGGATGACCGCGATGTTCTCTGGCCTGGCAATCGGCGGGCCGAGTGCGCTTTGGGAGGTCGGGCGCGGCTCACGCGTGATGACATCCACCACCTGGCGCATCAAATGGGGCTTCATGCGCACGCCTTTGTTGGCCAGCGTGGCCGTGGCCGAGGCCAATTGCAGCATGGTGAAGTTGTTGTAGCCCTGGCCGATGCCGAGCGAAATGGTTTCGCCGGCATACCATTTTTGCTGGTCAGGCCGCTTGTAGGCCCGGCGTTTCCAGTCGGTGGAGGGCAGCAGGCCGCGCACCTCGCCGAAGATGTCAATGCCAGTGAGCTCGCCAAAACCGAAACGCTGCATCTGGTCGTGGATGGCATCCACACCCATGTCGTTGGCCAGGACGTAGTAGTAGGTGTCGCAGGATTGGACGATGGAGCGGTACATGTTGACCGTGCCGTGCCCGCCCTCTTTGTCGTCGCGAAAACTGTGGCCGCCGAACAGGAAAAACCCGGGGTCGGCGATCGACTGCTCGGGCCGGCGCGCACCGGTTTCCAGCGCCGCCAGCGCCATGAAGGGCTTGTAGGTGGACCCCGGCGGGTAGGTCCCGCGCAGGGCCCGGTTGAGCAGCGGTTTGTCGGGAGACTCGTTGAGGGCCTGCCAGCTGTCGCTGTCAATGCCTTCCACGAACAGGTTGGGGTCAAAGGTGGGTTTGCTCACGAAGGCCAGGATTTCACCGGTCTTTGGGTCAAGCGCCACCAGCGCACCACGGCGCTGCCCGAACAGCTCCTCCACCAGTTGCTGCAGCTTGATGTCAATGGACAGCTGCACCGTATTGCCCGGCGTGGCCGGCTGGCTGGCCAGCTTGCGCGTGGCCCGGCCCCCGGCCGAAGTTTCAACCGAGTCAACGCCAGTGATGCCGTGCAGTTCGGCCTCGAAGCTCTGTTCCACACCGAGCTTACCGATGTACTCGGTGCCGCGGTAGTTGGCCGGGTCGTCCGACTCTTCGAGCTTCTCCTTTTCGCTGGCATTGATGCGGCCGATGTAGCCGATCACGTGGCTGGCGAGTTCGCCATAGGGGTAGCTGCGGAACAGCCGGGCCTTGATGTCCACGCCCGCAAAGCGGTAGCGCTGCGCGGCAAAACGGGCGACCTCCTGGTCGTTGAGCCGGGTGCGCAGGGGCAGCGACTCAAACCCCCGGGACTCCTCGAGGAGCTTGCGAAAGCGCCGCCGGTCCCGCGCGGTGATGTCCACGACTTGCGCCAGTTGGTCGATGGTTTGCTCAAGGTTGGTGACTTTGGAGGGCGTGACCTCCAGCGTGTAGGCCGAGTAGTTGGTGGCCAGCACCACGCCGTCGCGGTCCAAGATGAGACCCCGGTTGGGCACCACCGGCACAATGGCGGTGCGGTTGTTCTCGGCTTGTTCGAGCAGCTCCTGGTGGCGCACCAATTGCAGGTAGGCCAGCCGTCCGGTGAGTACCAGCAGGCAGGCCAGGACAAACACGCTGGCTACCAGCACCCGCGCGCGGAAGCGGCTCAGGTCGGCTTTGACATTGCGCAGTTCGGTCATGGTCGGGGCAGCAGGCAGGCCAAGGCCTTAGAGCGGACGATGCGCGTCGGGGTCGGGCGCCCGCCGTTGCGGCAGCAACAGCAGCACGCTGACCACGGGCCAAAGCAGCGCCTCCAGCACAGGCGCCAGCAGCAGTGGCAGCCCGGGAAAGATGCCGCCGGCGGCCATGCGCACGCCGAGCTCGACGGCATGGGCCACCATGAACAGGGGCAGGATCTGCAGGGCTTGCGAGGGCACACTGAACCAGAGCAGGCGCCGGTGCAGGGCAATGGCCAGGTAGCTCAGGCAGGTGAAGGCCAGCGCGTGCTGGCCCAGCACCGAGCCCTGGTGCACATCCACCAGCAGTCCAAACACAAAAGCCGAAGTCATGCCGACACGCTGCGGCTGGTGAATGGTCCAGAACACCAGCACCAGCGCCAGCGCGTCGGGCACCCACGCAGCACGCCCCCACAGGCCAATGTTGAGCAGCATGTTGAGCGCCATACCCGCCAGCAGCGTGCCCCAGATGAACAGGGGACGCGCCGGCAGCAGCAGTTGCTGGCCTGGGCGCATGATCATGGCCGCCCCCCTTTGCGCACCGCCATCGGGCCGGTGGTCGGTTCCACGGGTGCAGGCACTGCCAGCAGCAGCGGGGCCAGCACCAGCACGTGCTCAACCCCGCTGACCTGGGCCAGCGCGCGGCAGCTGATGCGGGCAAAGGCCGAGTCCACCCTGCGCTCGACCTTGTCCACCCGCGCCACAGGCAGTCCCGCCGGGTAGACCCCATCCACACCGCTGGTGCTGAGCAGGTCGCCAGTTTGCACATCTGCGTTGGCGGCCATGAAGCGCAGTTCCAGCCCGCCGCCACGTGAGTTAGGGTCGCCAAAGGCCAGGCCGCGCGCGCCAGTGCGGGTGTTGAGCACCGGAATCGCCTGGTCCCGGTCGGTGACCAGCGTGACCTCGCTGATCAGCGGGTAGACCCGGGTCACCTGCCCGAGTACGCCCGACTCGTCGAGCACCGGAGAGCCCAGGGCGATGCCCTGGATCTGGCCCTGGTCGATGATGACCCGGCGGGTGTAGGGGTCGGCCGCGTCGTACAGCACCTGGGCGGCCTGGCTGCTGGTGCCCAGTCGCAGCCGCAAGCCCAGCAACTCACGCAGCCTTGTGTTTTCAATCGTCAGTTGTTCCACCTGGCCGGCCCGTTGCGTCAGCAGGGCGAGTTTTTGCTGTGCCAAGCTGGCCTCGGTCTGGGCGCTGCGCAGCGACCCAAAGTAGCCGCTGCCCGCCTGCACCCATACCACGGGCCGCATGGCCAGCCACTGCAGCGGGTAGAGCGCCGTGGCAATGACCGAGCGCAAGGGGCGAACCACCTGGTAACGGGCATCGGCAACCATCAGGAAGGCGGCCAGCACGACGAAAAAAGTGAGGCGCGTCAGGGCGGAGGGGCCCTGTCGGAAAAAAGGAGGGGGCGTCCTGTCCAGCGTACCGAGTGGCATCGCCGTAACCGCCTGCTATTCGCTGGTGAAGATCGAGCCCAGACGGTCCATCCGCTCCAGCGCAATGCCGCAGCCCCGCACCACACAGGTCAGCGGGTCTTCCGCCACGAGCACCGGCAAGCCGGTTTCTTCGGCCAACAGCCGGTCCAGGTCACGCAACAACGCGCCGCCACCGGTCAGCATCATGCCGCGGTCGGCGATGTCGGCACCAAGTTCCGGCGGGGTTTGCTCCAGCGCGTTTTTGACGGCTGAGACAATGTTGTTCAGGGGGTCGGTCAGCGCTTCCAGGATTTCATTGGACGAGATCGTGAAGCTGCGCGGCACACCTTCTGACAGGTTGCGGCCCCGCACCTCCATCTCGCGCACCTCACTGCCCGGAAAGGCAGACCCAATGTTTTTCTTGATTGATTCGGCCGTTGGCTCGCCGATCAGCATGCCGTAATTACGCCGGATGTAGTTGATGATGGCCTCGTCGAACTTGTCACCACCCACGCGCACGCTGCCCTTGTAGACCATGCCGCCAAGCGAGATGACGCCGACCTCGGTGGTGCCACCACCAATGTCCACCACCATCGAACCGCTGGCTTCCGACACTGGCAAGCCGGCGCCGATGGCCGCCGCCATGGGTTCTTCGATCAGGTAGACGTCACTGGCGCCCGCGCCCAGCGCCGACTCGCGGATGGCGCGGCGCTCGACCTGGGTCGAGCCGCAGGGCACGCAAATGATGATGCGTGGGCTGGGTCGAAACACGCTGCGCGGGTGCACCATCTTGATGAACTGCTTGAGCATCTGCTCGGTGACCGTGAAATCGGCGATCACGCCGTCTTTCATGGGCCGGATGGCCTCAATATTGCCCGGCACTTTGCCCAGCATGGCCTTGGCTTCCTTGCCCACGGCCTGAATGGTTTTCTTGCCTTGGGGTCCGCCTTCATGGCGAATGGCCACCACCGAGGGCTCGTCCAGCACGATGCCCTTGTCGCGTACAAAAATCAGGGTGTTGGCGGTGCCAAGGTCGATGGCAAGGTCAGTGGAGAAGTACTGACGGAATGCTCCAAACATCAAAAAATCCTCTCGGGCGTGGCCTGCAGCTGGGGCCAGAAGCGCCGTGTTGTCGGGTCCAAAATCGCAAGTTTCCGCCGCAAACCTGCCCATCGGCAGACCCGAAGCCAAAGGCTGGATAATACCTCATCCCCTTCTAAACAAGGGAATCGGCGGCGCCTCGCCAGCCCTGTTTTACAACCGGTTTCCTATGGAATTTCGCCATGTCCCTCACTGCTTCCGACATTGCCCGTATCGCCAATCTGGCGCGGCTGGAGCTCCAGCCGGCAGAGAGCGCGCGCATGCTGGCCCAGATCAACGGCTTTTTCGGTTTGGTGGAGACCATGCGCTCGGTTGACACCACCGGCGTTGAGCCGCTCGCCCACCCCTATGCCACCGTGCAGGACGTGACCCTGCGCCTGCGCGACGACCGGGTGAGCGAGCCCAACCAGCGCGAGGCCAACCAGCGTAGTGCCCCGTCCGTCGAAAGCGGCCTGTTTCTGGTGCCGAAAGTGATTGAATAAGCCATGAGTGACCTGCACACCCTGGGCGTGGCCGCTTTGGCCGCGCTGCTCCAAAAGAAAGAGGTCAGTGCGGTGGAGTTGGCCACCCGCCTGCTCGCCCGCTTGGGCGGCAACCCCCACCATGCGTTTTTGAGCGTGGACTCCGAGGTGACTTTGGCGCAAGCCCGGGCGGCTGACGCGCGCCTTGCGGCCGGCGAGCGCTCGCCCTTGCTGGGCGTGCCGATTGCGCACAAAGACATCTTTGTCACCCAAGATTTCCCCACCACCGCGGGTTCGCGCATGCTGGAGGGTTATCACTCGCCCTTCAACGCCACCGTGGTGCAGCGCCTGGGTGACGCGGGCATGGTGACTTTAGGCAAACTCAGCTGTGATGAATTTGCCATGGGCTCGGCCAATGAAAACGTGGCGGTGCCCTCAGCCCAACCGCAGGCCGTGACCAACCCGTGGGACCCCAGCCGCGTCCCTGGCGGCTCGTCGGGCGGCAGCGCGGCCGCCGTGGCCGCGCGCCTGACGCCAGCGGCCACCGGCACCGACACCGGCGGCTCGATCCGCCAGCCGGCGGCTTTTTGCGGCATCACCGGCATCAAACCCACCTATGGCCGCGCCTCGCGCTACGGCATGGTGGCTTTTGCCTCCAGCCTGGACCAGGCCGGCCCGATGGCGCGCAGCGCCGAAGACTGCGCCCTGCTGCTGTCGGCCATGTGCGGCCCCGACCTGGACCGCGACTCGACTTCGCTGGATGTACCAGCCGAGGACTTCAGCCGCACCCTGCCAGATTCAATTGCCGGGCTGCGCATTGGTGTGCCGCAAGAGTTTTTTGGCGAGGGCCTGGCGCCTGACGTGCGCGAGGCCGTGGACGCCGCGCTGGCCCAGTACCAGCACTTGGGCGCCACACTGGTGCCCATCACACTGCCGCGCACCGAGCTGTCCATTCCGGTCTATTACGTCATCGCCCCGGCCGAGGCCAGCTCCAACCTGAGCCGCTTTGACGGCGTCAAGTTCGGTCACCGGGCCGCCCAGTATGCTGACCTGACCGACATGTACAAAAAAACCCGCGCCGAGGGTTTTGGGGACGAGGTCAAGCGCCGCATCATGATTGGCGCCTACGTGCTGTCGCACGGCTACTACGACGCCTACTACCTGCAGGCCCAAAAAATCCGCCGCATGATTGCTGATGATTTTCAGCAGGCTTTTCAGCGGTGCGACGTCATCGCCGGGCCGGTGGGCCCCACGGTGGCCTGGAAGCTGGGTGAGAAAAGCGACGATCCGGTGGCCAGTTACCTGGCCGACATCTTCACCCTGCCAGCCTCGCTGGCCGGCCTGCCGGGCTTGAGCCTGCCGGTGGGCTTTGGCGCGGGCGGCATGCCGGTGGGCCTGCAGCTGATCGGCAATTACCTGCAAGAGGCGCGCCTGCTGAACGTGGCGCACCGCTACCAGCAGGCCACCGACTGGCACACCCGCAAGCCTGAGGGGCAATGAGCATGACGACCCAGACCCACAAACCCGGCCCGGCCGCTGCCAACGAGACGCTGCTGGTGCGCGGCTACGAGGTGGTGATTGGCTTCGAGACCCACACCCAACTCTCCACCCAGAGCAAGATCTTCAGTCGCGCCGCCACCGCCTTCGGCGCCGAAGCCAACACCCAAGCCTGCGCCGTGGACCTGGCGCTGCCGGGCACATTACCGGTGATGAACCGGGGCGCCGTGCAGCGTGCCATCGAGTTCGGGCTGGCGATTGGCGCGCACATCGCGCCGCGCAGTGTTTTTGCGCGCAAAAACTACTTTTACCCAGACCTGCCCAAGGGCTACCAAATCAGCCAGTTTGAAATCCCAGTGGTGCAGGGCGGCGCGGTCGAGTTTTACCTGGGCGACGAGAAGAAATCGGTTCGGCTGGTGCGCGCCCATTTGGAAGAAGATGCCGGCAAATCCCTGCACGAAGACTTTGTCGGCCAGACCGGCATCGACCTGAACCGCGCCGGCACGCCGCTGCTGGAGATCGTGACCGAGCCCGACATGCGCTCCAGCGCCGAGGCCGTGGCCTACGCCAAAGAGCTGCACAAAATCGTGACTTGGATCGGCATTTGCGACGGCAACATGCAAGAGGGCAGCTTCCGCTGCGACGCCAATGTGTCGGTGCGCAAGCCGGGCGCGGCGCTGGGCACCCGGCGCGAGATCAAAAACCTCAACAGCTTTCGCTTCATGCAGCAGGCCATCGACTACGAGGTGCGCTGGCAAATCGAGCAGATCGAAGACGGCCACGCCATCCAGCAGGCCACTGTGCTGTTCAACCCCGACACTGGCGAGACCCGCGCCATGCGCAGCAAGGAAGACGCGGCCGATTACCGCTATTTCCCCGACCCCGACCTGCCGCCGCTGGTGATAGCCCCCGCCTGGGTGGACCAGGTGCGCGCCGGCATGACCGAGCTGCCGCGGGTGATGGCGCAGCGCTTTGCCAGCCAGTACGGTTTGTCGGACTATGACGCTACAGCCCTTACCCAGAGCCGCTCTATTGCTACTTATTTTGAAGCAGCGGCACAGGCCTGTGGCCAGCCCAAGCTGGCCGGCAACTGGATCACCGGCGAACTGGCACGCCGTCTGAATGCCGCCGACCTGACCATTGAGCAGGCTCCGGTCAGCGCTGCGCAACTGGGGGCGCTGATCACCCGCATTCAGGACGGCACCGTGTCCAACAACGCCGCGCGCCAGGTGTTTGACGCGCTGTGGAGCGGCGAAGGCACGCAGGTAGACGCCCTGATTGACGACAAAGGCCTGCGCCAGCTCAACGACAGCAGCGCGCTCGAAGGCATTGTGGACACCGTGATCGCCGCCAACGCCAAAAACGTGGCGGAGTACCGCGCCGGCAACGCCAAAGCGCTCAACGCGCTGGTGGGGCAGATCATGAAGGGCAGCGCCGGCAAGGCCAACCCGCAGCAGGTGAACGAGTTGCTGAAGGCCAAGCTGGGCTGATTCAGCTGGTCAAGTCGGGGCGCAGCGCATAGCGCGTGCCCCGGCCCACGCCGCTTTGGCTCAGGATGCCCATCTCGCACAGTTTGCTGAGTTCGCGATAGGCGGTGGCCCGCGACACGCGGCACAGGTGGCTGTACTTCGCGGTGCTCATACCGCCGTCAAACCCGCCGGGGCCGGCGTCGTAAAGCTTGTCCACCGCTTTGGCTTGTGTTGCGCTGAGTTCGGGTGCGCGCTCGCGCAGGGCCGTCCAAAACCGGGTTTTTTGCACGGCCACTTGCACGTGCTGCCAGGTGCTGTCCGCCGCAGCTCGAACACAATTGATAAACCATGTCACCCACGGCGTCACATCAAGATTGTCTTGCCCGGTGACCGCCTGCAATTGGTCGTAGTAGCCCGTTCGGTCCTGCCACAGCTGTTTGGAAATGCTCCACAGCCTTTGCTGCGTTTGCAGGTCCTGGGCCAGGGCCAGTTCGGCCAGAGCGCGGCCCACGCGGCCGTTGCCGTCTTCAAAAGGGTGGATGGCTTCCAGCCACACGTGGGCCAGGGCCGCGCGCACCAGGCCATCAGTCACACCAAGCGACGCGTTGAACCAGGCCAGCAGCTGCGTCATCTCGGCAGTGACCAGGTTTGAATCGGGCGCCTGGTAATGCACGATGTCGGGCTTGCCCAAACGTGGCGTCACGATTTGCATGGGCTCTGCATGGCGACGGTAGGCGCCGGTCACAATCGCCTCTACGCCACTGTAGCCACTTGGGAACAAGGCTGCCTGCCACGCCCACAGGGTCTCGTGCGTCAACGTCCGGGGTCCGTGCAGCAGCGCTGCCTGCAAGACGTCGAGCGTGGCTTCGGTTCTGGCGTCACGCAGCGCCGGCCCAGCGTCCAGCCCCAGCCGCCTGGCGGCGGAGGCGCGCACCGACTGAACCTGAAGGGTTTCACCCTCAATTTGGGCGGTTGCCATGGCCTCCTCGGCCCAGCCATGAAGCTGTAGCTCGCCAAGTTCCATCAGGTGGAGTTGGCTGGCCAGGCCCATCGCTCGGCCCTGGGCAAACCGCGCCGCCGACAAGGCCGGCGCCACCGCAGCCATGTCTACCTGGAATGCGGGCCAGTGCGGGGATTGCCAAATGTACATGTTGAAGCACAGTTTAGCCTTTTCCGCATCAACAATGAAGCGTAAAAGCCTAATTCACGCTTCACGTCGTCAAGATTGGCGCCTCAGCTCACGCCGTACCTGTCTCGGTAAGCCTGCACCGCCGCCAGGTGGCTGTGCGGCGCGTCACCCGCTGTGGCGGCCAAATAGGCCAGCAGGTCAGACAACTCGGCAATGGCGCACACCTGCAGGCCGAGCTGCTGGCGCACGTACTGCACAGCGCTGTAAGGCACATCCAGGGTGCTGCCGTCGGGCTGCTTTTCGGTGGCCATCTCCTGCCGGTCCAGCGCAATCACCACCGCGTGTGGCGTGGCGCCGGCGGCCTGGATCAGCGCAATCGACTCGCGCACAGCGGTGCCAGCGCTCATCACATCGTCCACGATCAGCACCCGGCCCTGCAGCGGGGCACCCACCAGGCTGCCGCCCTCGCCGTGGTCTTTGGCCTCTTTGCGGTTGTAGGCAAAGGGCACGTTGTGCCCCAGTCGCGCCAGCTCTACAGCCAGTGCCACACCCAGCGGAATGCCCTTGTAGGCCGGGCCGAAGATCATGTCAAACTGCAGCCCGCTGGCCTGCAGGCGCCGGGCATAGAATGCCGCGAGCCGGCCCATTTTGGCGCCATCGTCAAACAGGCCGGCATTGAAAAAATAGGGGCTCAATCGGCCGGCCTTGGTCTTGAACTGGCCAAAGCGCAACACGCCACATTCGAGCGCAAACTTGACAAAATCCTGCGCCAGTGCGTCCTGGGCCTCTTCAGGGCGCGAACTGGCAGCAACAGGCTCTGACATGGGGAATTTCCTTGTTTAAACTGACCAGTCTCAACCTCAACGGCATCCGCTCTGCCAGCAGCAAGGGGCTAGAAGCCTGGCTGGCCAAAACCGCGCCCGATTGTATGGGCGTGCAAGAGGTGAAAGCCCAGGCGGAAGACGTGCAGGGCCGCTTCGAGCAGCTGGCCGGGCTGCAGGGCTACTTTCATTTCGCCGAGAAAAAAGGCTACTCGGGCGTGGGCCTGTACACCCGGCTGGAACCCAGCGAGGTGCGTACCGGCTACGGCTCGGGCGAGTTTGACGCCGAAGGCCGTTACATCGAACTGCGCTTTGACACGCCGCATGCCAAGCACAGCATCATCAGCGCCTATTTTCCCAGTGGCTCGTCGGGCGAAGATCGGCAGCAGGCCAAGTTCCGCTTTCTGGATGAGTTCTACCCGCACCTGCTGCGGCTCAAGGCCGAGCGTGACTTTATTCTGGTGGGCGACGTGAACATTGCGCACCAGGAGATCGACCTGAAAAACTGGAAAGGCAACCGCAAAAACTCCGGCTTTCTCCCCGAAGAGCGCGCCTGGATGAGCCGCCTGCTGAGCGAAGCCGGCCTGGTGGATGTGTACCGCCAGCTCCACCCCACCGCCACCGACGAGGCCTACACCTGGTGGAGCAACCGCGGCCAGGCCTACGCCAAGAACGTGGGCTGGCGGCTGGACTACCACCTGGCCACACCGGCACTGGCCGCTGGGGCCCGCAATGTGGACATCTACAAGGGCGAGAAGTTTTCAGACCATGCGCCGGTGACGGTGGCGTATGACTGGGTGGCGTGACGGGATGCGGGCGTTGATTTCATGGTGGATCTAAGGCTGCTTTGGGCCATCTGTCGACATTGGCTAATGTCTGCTTTCAGGCAGTCAAAATGCCCTTTTTCGCAAAATCCAAGGTGACTTAAGAGTTTCTGCAAGAGGCACAAAGGCGACCTTCTCCTTCTGAATCTACATGCCCAATTCCAGCCGTTCAGCGCGAGGGTAGTCGAGCGCAGTTTTCCCATTAGGAAACCGCACATTTTGAGCGTTGATTAGCCCTCAACGAATGCCGAATCTGAGAACTGGACATTCGAGTTGATTGTCTAAAGTCTGCGCGACACGCGGTATTCAGAAAATGCCCGTACAAACCATTAATATTTTCCCATGGGGAGCCACGGCAGCAAGTTAAGTCGGTGGTCTTTGGTGCTGACAAGTCCGGGAAAAGTTGATAGTGTTGGCCGCGAGGATCCGACGAGCCCAAGAGCGTTTCCCCTCCACCTTGCCCAACGGCTATTTCGATGTCGTAGCTTTAGATAGTCTTTTCAATGGTTGTGGGCTTAGTGCAGTCTTCGTAAGCCCAGGAGTGCTGAAGTGTTTTTTTATATCGGAAGTGAGCGACTTCGCGCTTTCCTGCTTAAAGTCTGGATCAGAAAAAATTGCATGCAAATCGTTAACCATGCGAATAAGATTTACCGTTGGCATGGCCACTGTAACTACTGGTCGTGGATATTCGTTGTCATCTTCCTCAATAACACCCAGCGTAAACTTTGTTACATAAGGTCCGACTTGAACTGCGGAAGGCTGATCAGCAAATATGTTCAGAGGTGCGGAGGTCGGTGATTGGGGTGTGTTCAATTTGTTTCTTGGCTTGTTGGTCATAGATTTCTTTCATTTCTTCCGTGAAGGTGGCCGCATACAGATCAGACTCACCTAGTTTTTCACTTTCGTATGCAAGATGAGAGAACGAAATAAATTTAACGGACAGAGCACAATCAAAGCTCTTGGCAATCTCTACAAGAGTCTCCAGACTGTGTGCTCCATAAGTTGGATCTTCCAATCTGGAAATAGCGCTTTGCTTCGTGCCAATCGCCTTCGCCAAATCAGTTTGGGTAATTCCTCGAAGGCATCTGTTTATCCGAATTTGCCACGCGATTCCCTGTTCAATTGACGCTTCCATGTATGCATCGCGGTATTCTTTTTCTTGCCATTTAGGACGCTTTACCAGCATTGACTTAATGGGTGTTTTGTTGTAGTCCTTAACCTCAACGGTCACCGCCGATTTACTTGTCGCAGATGTCGCAAAAATCCTCAAACGGATAGGTTGTGATGCGAAAGTCTTTGTCACATTCGACTCGGTAGGCCTCAGCCATGCTTTCATAGTTTTTTGGGTGGTAGACATCGTCTTTTTCATAACCTTCCATCGTCATTACAAATGTGTCGTGCTCATCGAAAAAGTGTCCAAAGAGCCTCAATTGTGAGGATGAAACATCTTTAAATCGTATCACATATGTGTGATGTCCGATTTTGCTTGCAGGATTCGGCTTTGACCATGACTGTTTTGGCTGGGCTTTGAGCTGGTCAAGAGTACGGTCGAAATTTGCTCGTGTTTTGATTGCCCACTTGCTTGCAGCAATCCAGTCGGTCACGATTCCAGCGCCACGATTTTGTCGTTCGTGGAAGTACCACTTTTGAAAGGTCTTTTTTGGAGCAGGTTGATCTTTGCCATGCTGCGCAAGCGCAGTCTTCGAATCTTGTTTTTTAGACATCATTTCACTTGATAGAACGAGGCGCTTTACGGGCCCTGATGGCCATGTCAAATTCTCCCACCTGTGGTCACCCCAAATTCCCCCAAGCAGGACGCCTAGATTATGACGACACGGTGGTTATGGCGATGCGAGCGGCGGCCTCCTTGAGGCGGTAGCTCTTGCCCTCGAACTCCAACATGGCTGCGCGATGCATGAGGCGGTCCAGGATGGTGCTGGCCATGGTGGCATCACCCAGGTACTTGCCCTAGTCCTGCACCACCCGGTTGGATTTCACGACGATGGGTCTGCGCAGCTTGTAGCGCTGGTGCACGATGGCCTGCAGGACCTCGGCGGCGTGCTCGCTTATACGCCTTGCCAGGAACAGGTCATCGAGGACGAGTAAGTCCGGGGCGACCCAGCCCTTGAGCAACTCGGTGCGCTCTGCATTGCTGGCCAAGGCGTGGTGGGCGAACTCGGTGTCGGCCTCCAGGTAGCGAACGTCGTAGCCCTGCAGCGTAGCCTGGTAGGCCACGGCCTTCGCGACATGGCTCTTGCCAGTGCCGGGCTTGCCGATGATCAGCACGTTGGCGCCCTCGCCGATGAACTTCAGGGTGTGCAACTCGAAGCAGGCGCTGCGCGGCAGCTTCGGATTGAAGCGCCAATCGAAATCCGCCAACGAGGGCCGCTCATCCAGGCCCGAGCGCTTGAAGCGGCGCTCGGTCAGGCGTGAGCGACGCCGGTCGAGTTCGTCCTGGAGCATGGCTGCGAAGGTCTCCAGGAACGGCGCCTGGGCGGCCTGGGCCTGCATGAAGCGGGTGGACACCCTAAGGATATGGGACAACCTGAGGTCGAGACAGTGTCAGCTACCGGGCGACCACTCTGAGCATGCAGATTTCCGCTTTGGGTCGCAAGCAGGCATCCGACCGTATCTGCCGTATTCCCGCTGACA
>JBAXMQ010000019.1:0-35459 GCA_037134215.1 Betaproteobacteria bacterium | reverse complement strand
GCCGTGGTTGACGCACTGTGCCGCCCAACTGTGGAGCAAATATGGAGAGCCGTCACGCCCCCACTTGGCGCGGCGTGCGCGGTATGGCGCGCTCAGCCGGCCTGGGTCGGCGCGGGCGGCGCCCAGTCAGGAAAGCCGGTGGCCTTCTCGTAGCCCTGGCCGATGCGGTACAGCATGGCCTCGGAAAACGGCCGGCCAATCAGTTGCAGGCCGCACGGCAGGCCATTGGCGGTGGCGCCGCCAGGCACCGTCAAAGCCGGCAAGCCCAGCACATTGACCGGCCGCATCAGGCGTGTGATCTCGTTGAGGATGCGCTGCGTGTTGGCCCCGCCTGACACGTCCACCTCGGACAGGCGTGGCACCTCGAACGGCAGCACTGGCGCCAGCACCGCATCGCACTGGCTGAATACCCTGGCGCAGAACTCGTGCAGCAGCGGCCCGCGCAGGCGCTGCGCGTTGGCATAAGCCTGAGCCGTCACAGCCAGCGTGCCCTGGATCCGACCCCGGGTCTGCGGCGTGTACTGCTCCGGGCAGTCGCGCATCCAGGGGCCATGGATGGTCAGCACGTCGCCCCAGGTCAGCATCAGGCCGACGGCGTTGACCGCATCCAGGTCTGGCATCTCAACCTCGACAATGCTCAGACCAAGTCCGGCCAAGACGGCGCTGGCCCGCGCCAGGCAGGCCGCCACCTCCGGCTCAACACCCCGGTCGAAATAGCCTTTGGGGATACCGATACGCAAGCCGTGGACAGGACCTTGCAACTGCTGGCTGAAATCCGGGGCCAAGCCGGCTGCGGTGGAAGGGTCGCGCGGGTCGTGGCCGGCCAGCACCGACAGCAGCAGGGCGTTGTCCGCCACGGTGCGTGTGAGGGGGCCTACGGTGTCGAGCGACTGTGACAGCGGCATGGCACCGGCGCGGGACACCAGGCCGAAGGTGGTCTTCATGCCGACCAGGCCGCAGATGGCCGCCGGCAAGCGGACCGAGCCGGCGGTGTCCGAGCCCAGCGCGCCATACACCACGCGCGCCGCGACCGCCGCGCCCGAGCCGCTGGAGGAGCCGCCAGTGATGTAGTCAGTGTTCCAGGGGTTGCGCGCATCGCCCAGAAACGCGTTCTGTCCGGTCGGCCCGTAAGCAAACTCGGTCATGTTCAGGGTGCCGATCTGCACAGCACCGGCCGCATCCAGACGCTCCAGCACGCAGGCGGTGCTGGGCGCGACCCAGTGCTGGCGGATCTTGCTGCCGCAGCTTGATACCAGACCCTGGCGGTAAAACATGTCCTTGTGGGCCAAGGGCACCCCGTGCAAGGGGCCGCGCAACTGGCCGCGGGCCAAGTCCTCGTCGCACTGGCGGGCTTGGGCCAGGGCCGTGGCCTCGTCAAGCCGCACAAAGGCGTTGAGTCGCGCCTGCGTGGCCTTGGCCGCGGCAATGGCCGCTGTCGTCAAGGCAACCGATGTCACGCGGCCTTCCCGCAGGGCCCGCGCGGCCTCCACCAAACTGGCCTGCAAAGTCGACGCCATCCCCGTCGCTGGTGCCGCGGGAATGGGGCCGCCGGGCGGTGGCGAGGCCGCACGGTTCTGCGCCAGCGCCGGCAACAGCGAGTGGGTGTCGACGTCGAAATCAAGCCGGGTGGCGGCCCGCGCCAGTGCCGCGTAGGCGGGTGCGGCGAGTTCGGCGATCTCAGCGGCGCGGGTGTCGGAGAGGGTCCAACCGACCCGTTCGGCTTGGCGCAGGACGTCGGTCGCAGTGATGGCATGTTGTGTCATGGCAGGGTGGCGCCAGCCTCACGGTCAGCGACTCAAAGTAGCGATGGGCTCTCTTATAACATCGCCCCAGGCATGGAAAATGCCCGTTCGGGTCCGGGGTTACAACGCCATAATGGCCGCCCATGGACAAGCTCAAGCAGCTCGAATCGTTCGTCTCCGTCGCCACCCGCGGCAGCTTGACGGCCGCAGCGCTGGCCGAGGGCGTGGCGCCGGCCATCATGGGGCGCCGAGTCGACGCGCTCGAAGAGCGTCTGGGGGTCAAGCTGCTGGTCCGCACGACACGGCGTATCACGCTCACGCACGAGGGCAGCGCCTTTCTGGAAGACTGCCAACGCTTGCTTTCCGACTTGTCCAATGCCGAGGCCAGCGTGTCAGCCGGTGGCGTGAAGGCCAGCGGTCACCTGCGTATCACCGCGCCGGCCGGCTTTGGCCGAAGGCATGTGGCGCCGCTGGTGCCACGCTTTCGCGAATTGCACCCAGAGGTCACGATCTCCCTGAACCTGAGCGACCGCGTGGTGGACCTGACCGGCGAAGCCGTGGACTGCGCGGTGCGCGTCGGCGACCTGCCCGACTCGTCGCTGGTCAGCGTGCGGCTGGCTGACAACCGCCGCCTGTGCGTGGCCACGCCCGACTACCTGCAACGCCATGGCCACCCACAGCACCCGCAGGACCTGAACCGTTTTGATTGCCTCACCCTGTCCAGCGACGCCTCGCAAACCCGGGGTTGGGCTTTTCGCCTATCCAAGGGCGAGGGCAGCGAGCTCGTGCACCTGAAACTGAGTGGTCCGTTGGACTGCTCGGACGGGCAGGTGCTGCACGACTGGTGCTTGCGTGGTCTGGGCATTGCCTGGCGCAGCACCTGGGAGGTGGAGTCCGAAGTCGCCGCCGGCATCCTGAACACGGTATTGGATGATTTTGCGGCGCCGCCGAACGGCATTTACGCCGTGTTTGCCCACGCCAAACACCTGCCCTTGCGAGTGCGGCTCTGGATCGACTTTCTCAAACACCACTATGGCCAGGCCGGGTACTGGCAGGCATCGTGAACGATTCGGCCGCGCCCGGCTTGGACTCGCAAGTTTGTCCAGGGGCGAGCGTATCGCGGGCCCCTGGGCGTCGCAGTTTCAGCGGGCGCTTACTTGTTCTTCAGGCACTCGCTCATGAACTTCTTGCGCTCGTCGCCCTTTTTGTCTTTGGCCTGTTCGTTGCAGGTCTTCATTTTTTCCTGCTGGGCGGTTTTCTTGTCCGGGGCGGCAGCGGGTTTGGCGCTCAGGCAATCTTTCATGAAGGCCTTGCGCTCATCGCCTTTTTTGTCGCCGGCATCCTTGTTACAACTCGCCATCTTGTTTTGTTGCGGCGTCTTTGCGGCGTCTTCAGCCTGGGCTGCGCCCATCGAGAGCGACAGGGCGATGGCCAGCAGGGACAGGAATTTCTTCATGATGTTTCCTAAAGTGAGGTTGAATCGATGAATCCAATGCGGATTCCAGCACATAACGGCCGGCCAGGCAAATCCGACGACGCGGGTTAACCCGGGGGTGTGGCCGGCCCGGACAGCCGGCACCGGCGCCCCCCGTAAAATCCGGGCATGCAGACTGTAAAAAAAGAATTGCTCGAAGCCTTGGCCAAGGTGCTGGACACCCTGTTGCCAGGGTCCGGCGCCAAAGCCGCCTTCGAGTCGCCCAAGGTGGCCGCGCATGGCGACCTGGCCACCACCGCAGCCATGCAGTTGGCCAAACCGCTCAAGGCCAGCCCGCGCCAGTTGGCTGAGACACTGCGCGCCGAGCTCTTGCGCACCGAGCCGTTTCAGCGCTGGGTGGCAGAGCTCGACATCGCCGGACCCGGCTTCATCAATATCCGGCTTCAACCCGCTGCCAAGCAGGTCGTGGTGCGCGATGTGCTGGCGCAGGGCGCTGATTTTGGTGCCCAAGCCGCGCGCGGGCAGCGCCTGCTGGTGGAATTTGTCTCAGCCAACCCGACAGGCCCCTTGCACGTGGGGCACGGCCGCCAGGCGGCGCTGGGTGATGCCATCTGCAACCTGTATCAGACCCAGGGCTGGGAGGTGTACCGCGAGTTCTATTACAACGACGCTGGCGTACAGATCGGCACTCTGGCCACCAGCACCCAATGGCGCGCCAAGGGCGTCAAGCCCGGCGACTCGCAGTGGCCGGAGCAGGCCTACAACGGCGAGTACATCGCCGACATCGCGGCTGATTTCCTGGCCGGCAAGACGGTGCGGTCGGACGACCGCAGCTTCACCGCCTCGGGCGATGTCGAGGCGCTGGACGACATCCGGCTCTTTGCCGTGGCCTACCTGCGCCATGAGCAGGACCTGGATCTGAAGGCCTTTTCGGTCCGCTTTGACAACTATTACCTGGAGAGCAGCCTGTACCTCAGTGGTCGGGTCGATGAGGCGGTACAAAAACTGCAGCAAGCCGGCCAGACCTACGAGCAGGATGGCGCGTTGTGGCTCAAGACCACCACTTATGGCGACGACAAGGACCGGGTGATGCGCAAGGGCGACGGCAGCTACACCTACTTTGTGCCCGATGTGGCCTACCACATCACCAAATGGGAGCGCGGCTTCGAGAAGGTGGTCAACATCCAGGGTACCGATCACCATGGCACCATTGCGCGTGTGCGCGCAGGCCTGCAGGCGGCCGGCGTTGGCATTCCCCAGGGTTATCCGGACTATGTGCTGCACACCATGGTGCGGGTGGTCAGGGGTGGTGAAGAGGTCAAGATTTCCAAGCGCGCCGGCAGTTATGTGACCCTGCGCGACCTGATTGAATGGACCAGCAAGGACGCAGTGCGTTTCTTCCTGCTCAGTCGCAAGCCCGACACCGAGTACACGTTTGACGTGGACCTGGCGGTGGCCAAGAACAACGACAACCCGGTCTACTACGTGCAGTACGCCCATGCCCGCATCTGCTCGGTGCTGGCGGCCTGGGGCGGCGACCAGGCCAGTCTGGGCGCGGTTGACCTGACGGCATTGGACAGCGCGCCGGCGCAGGCGCTCATGCTGCTGCTGGCCAAATACCCCGACATGCTGACGGCGGCGGCTACGGACTTTGCGCCACATGACGTCACCTTTTACCTGCGCGAGCTGGCGGCCTGCTACCACAGCTATTACGACGCTGAGCGCATCCTGGTGGACGACGCGCCCGTGCGGCTGGCCCGGCTGGCGCTGGTCGCGGCCACAGCCCAGGTATTGCACAATGGGCTGGCGGTGCTGGGCGTCAGTGCCCCGCAAAAAATGTGAACCCAATCCGGAGTGAGACGATGATGCAGCAACGCGGTGGGACCCTGGTCGGGTTCATCATCGGGGTCCTGGTGGGGCTGGGTGCAGCGCTCGCGGTCGCCGTGTACGTGACCAAAGT
This sequence comes from Betaproteobacteria bacterium, assembly GCA_037134215.1. Lineage (GTDB taxonomy): Bacteria > Pseudomonadota > Gammaproteobacteria > Burkholderiales > Burkholderiaceae_C > Rhodoferax. The sequence goes on along the minus strand of JBAXMQ010000019.1, from coordinate 30,322 downwards.
GCCGGTGCCTTTTTTGAACAAGGGCCAGAGCCGCACCGTTGAGCAGGACGCGGAGGAGGCGCGCAAGAACAAGGACTGGGACCCTAACGCCCCACTCTACGGCAAAAATCCGGCAAAACCAGCAGCGCCAGCCGCCTCTGCGGCATCGGCGCCCGCGTCCGCCCAGGTGGCGCCAGCGGCATTGCCGGCCAGCGCAGCCTCGGCACCGGCCGCACGCGCCGAGCTCAAGCCGGCGGTGACGGGTGACCCGCTGGGCGACTTGGCCAAGTCGCGTGCAGGTGCCCCGGCCACCGCCCCGGCGGCCGCCGCCGAGCCATTCAACTACTTTGTGCAGGTGGGTGCTTTCCGCACCCCGGAAGACGCGGAAAGCCAGCGCGCCCGGCTGTCCCTGACCGGGCTGGAGGCCCGGGTCTCGGAGCGTGAGCAGTCGGGCCGCATGGTCTACCGGGTGCGGGTGGGGCCGTTTGACAAGCGCGAGGACGCCGACCGGGCCAAGGAGAAACTCGATGCCAGCGGCGTGGAAACCGTGCTGGTGCGGGTGCAGCGCTGACGGTGGCTGAACTTTTTGTCAGACACATTGCTCTGAAGCACTTGGATCTGAATCTTTTTTATGGAGTGTGCAAGCATGAAGCGTCGTGATTTCTCCCTGGGCTGCGGCGTGGCCGCCGTGGGCGTGGCCTTTGCGCCGCTGGCAGTGCTGGCGCAGGCCAAGCCCCCGGTCGCAGGTACCGACTACCAGGTTCTGGAGCAAAGGGCCGCCGTCGAGGCACCTGCCGGCAAGATCGAGGTGGTGGAATTTTTCTGGTACAGCTGCCCCCACTGCAATGCCTTCGAGCCAACGCTCAATGCCTGGATCAAGGCGATGCCCAAGGATGTGTCTGTGCGCCGCGTGCCGGTGGCTTTCCGAGATGACTTCGTGCCACAGCAGCGTCTTTATTACGCGCTCGAAGCCATGGGCTTACTCGACAAACTGCACGGGCAGGTGTTTGCTGCGATCCATGTGGAGAAGCTCAAACTGGCCCGCGGCGACGATATTGGCGACTGGGTTGCCAAACACGGCGTAGACCGTACCAAGTTCATGGAACAGTACAACTCGTTTTCGGTGTCGACCAAGGCGACGCGGGGCAGCCAGCTGCAAAACACCTACAAGGTCGAAGGCGTGCCCGCGCTGGGCGTGGCCGGGCGCTTTTACACCGATGGCTCGATGGCGCGCAGCATGGAGCGGGCGTTGCAAGTCGTCGAGTTTCTGCTGACCCAGGTGCGCAGCGGCCGCTGACCGGGCGGTGGGCCGCAGCTGCGGCGTTACTTGCCTTGCCGCAAGGCGGGTCGGCAACCGAGGTGTCACGATCCGGCGCTGTTGAAGCGCGCGCAGAACCATCGCGACGTCAGGCCGACGCTGATGCGATGGCGGCAGTCGTACAATCGCGGTCCCACTCGCAATGCAAGAATCGTGCCTTATGAAATTCCCCTTCTCCTGTTGCCTGCTGATGGTGGCCCTGTGTGGTGTTGCCGGGCTGGCGAACGCCGAGAAGGCCGACCGCGGCAAGCCGATGAACATCGAGGCTGACGCACTGCGCCATGAGGACCAGAAGCAAACCAGCGTGTTCACCGGCCGGGTGGTGGTGACCAAGGGCAGCATCGTGATCCGTGGCGCCCGGGTGGAGGTGCGGCAGGACGCTGAAGGCAACCAGTATGGGCTGGTCACGGCTGAGCCTGGCAAACTGGCTTTCTATCGGCAAAAGCGCGACGGTGTGGACGAGTTCATCGAAGGCGAGGCCGAGACCATCGAGTACGACGGCCGAGCCGATACCGTGAAATTTTTGCGCCGCGCGCAACTCCGGCGCTTTCGCGGCGCCACCCTGAACGACGAGATCACCGGCAGCACCATTCTGTTTGACAACACCACCGAGGTCTTCAGTGTGGAGGGCGGGACGGCGCCGGTAGCGCCGGGGGCACCGGCCGGCCGGGTGCGGGCCATGATGCTTCCCAAACCCGAGGCGGCCAGCCCGGCCGCCGCAACGCCCAAGGCCGGCGCCCCTAATCCGGTGCTGCGCCCGAGCAACAGCCTGGGTGAGGGCCAGAAATGACGGCAGTGGCCAGCCAGGGCGCCACTGAAACGAGGGGCAGCGCCGCTGTTGGCGAAAGTTTGCTCGAGGCGCGCCATCTGCAAAAGTCGTATGGCAGCCGCAAGGTGGTGAAGGATGTGTCGCTGGTGGTTCGCAAGGGTGAGGTCGTCGGCCTGCTCGGCCCCAATGGTGCTGGCAAGACCACCTCGTTTTACATGATCGTGGGTCTGCTGCCGGCCAGCGCCGGCGACATCCGTATTGACGGCCAATCGATCGAGCACATGCCGATCCACCGGCGCGCGCGCCTGGGCTTGAGCTACCTGCCACAGGAGGCCTCGATCTTCCGAAAGCTCAATGTCGAGGACAACGTTCGCGCTGTGCTGGAGTTGCAACACGGCGCGGACGGCAAGCCTTTGCCCGCGCCAGAGATCGAGCAGCGGTTGAGTACCCTGCTGCAAGACCTGCGGGTTGATCACCTGAGGCAAAGCCCGGCGTTGGCGCTCTCGGGTGGTGAGCGGCGCCGGGTCGAGATCGCAAGAGCGCTGGCCACGCAGCCCCGCTTCATCCTGCTCGATGAGCCCTTTGCCGGCATCGACCCGATTGCGGTGATCGAAATCCAGCGGATCATCCGCTTCCTGAAAGACCGTGGCATCGGCGTCCTGATCACCGACCACAACGTGCGGGAAACCCTGGGCATTTGTGACCATGCCTACATCATCAGCGACGGCCGGGTGCTGGCCGAAGGCACACCGGCTGAGATCGTCAACGACGCCGATGTGCGCCGGGTGTATTTGGGCGAACATTTCAGAATGTGATGCGCCTAACTCCTGGGTTATGGCTGGTGCGCGCTGAGGCGTTGGGTGAGGGCGTGCCGTGAAACAGGGCCTGTCGCTGCGGGTCTCGCAGCACCTGGCGCTCACCCCGCAGCTGCAGCAGTCCATCCGGCTGTTGCAGCTGTCCACCCTGGAGCTGAGCTCGGAAGTTGACCAAATGCTGGACGACAACCCTTTTCTTGAGCGCGAGATGGAACAGGCGCCGCGCGAGGACTTTGGCCTGGCGCAAGCCGATGTGCCCGTGCGCAGCGATGACCTGGATGCCGAATCTGCTTCATTTTCAGGAGCGGACTACCTAAGTGGGACAAAGGCTGCAGCCGAAAATGATGCCCCAGTTGGCGACGCCTGGGAGGATGACGGCCAGAACTGGGAGGGCGATGGCAGCGTCGCGCTGTTGCCCGACGACGGCGAGTGGGGCGGTGAGGCCCGCGCCAAGGGCAATAACCTCGAGGGCGACGACGCACTGGATGCCACGGAACTGGCGCGCTCGCAGGAGTCGCTGCAAAGCCACCTGCATGCCCAGGCCCTGGCGCTGCGCCTGGGCGAGCATGACCGGGCAGCGCTGCGCTTTCTGATCGAGTCGCTCAATGACGATGGCTACCTGGAGGACAGCCTGCCCGCATTGGCTCACAGCCTGGCGGGTGATGACGCAGCCCAGGTGGACGATCTGCTGCACCATTTCACGGTGGCCTTGCACCTGCTGCAGAGCCTGGAGCCGGTGGGCGTGGGTGCGCGCGACCTCGCCGAATGTTTGCGGCTGCAGCTGCAGGCGCTGCTGGCCGCCGAGGGTTTGTCCGAGCCACGTCAGGCTGTGATCTGCCTGGGCCTGCGCATTTGCGCACAGCCGCTGGATCTGCTGGCGCGGCGCGACATCAAGCGCCTGTTGCCGCTGTGCGGCGCCAGTGACCCCGAGATGCGCGACGCCATGGCTCTGATCGCGCGGCTTGAACCCAAGCCGGGTCGCCGCTTTGTCAATGTCGAGCGCAACATCGTGGTGCCCGATGTGCTGGTGGCCCAGGTCGGTAAGGGCGGCCAGGCACGCTTTCGCGTGCAGCTCAATGCTGATGTGATGCCACGCCTGCGGGTGCATGACATTTATGCCAATGCCCTGCGTCAGCACAAGGGCGGCGGGCGGGAGGCCTCCAGCCACGCCGCGCTGCAGCAGCGGCTGCAGGAGGCGCGCTGGTTCATCAAGAACATCCAGCAGCGGTTTGACACGATTCTGCGCGTCAGCACCGCCATCGTGGAGCGGCAGAAGAGTTTTTTCCAGCATGGCGAACTGGCCATGCGCCCACTGGTGCTGCGCGAGATTGCCGACGAGCTGGGCCTGCACGAGAGCACCATCAGCCGTGTGACCACTGCCAAGTACATGGCCACGCCTTTTGGTACGTTCGAGCTCAAGTACTTCTTTGGTTCGGGCCTGGGCACCGACTCGGGCAGCCATGCCTCCAGCACGGCGGTGCGGGCCCTGATCAAACAGTTTGTGGCGGCTGAAAGCCCCAAAAAACCGCTCAGCGACAGCCAGCTGGCTGACATGCTCAAGGAGCAGGGCATCGACTGCGCCCGCCGTACCGTGGCCAAGTACCGCGAGGGCCTGCGCATCGCCCCGGCCTCGCTGCGCAAGGCGCTCTAGCCTGCATTTTTAGGATTTCTGCTTGAACCAGCTTCAATTGTTTTTACCCTGCGCCGCTGGCGTGGAGGAGTACCTGTTGCCAGAGGTGCAGCACATCACGGGGCTGGGTGGCCAGACTGTGCAAAAACGCCGTGGCGGTGTGGCCCTGACGGGGGCCTGGCGCGATGTGCTGCTGCTCAACCTGCACAGCCGGCTGGCGCAGCGGGTGCTGGTGCTGCTGTCGTACACCGAATACCGCAACGAGCAGGACCTGTACCGCGCCACCAGTGAAGTGGCCTGGGAGGCCTGGTTCACGCCGCGCCAGAGCATCAAGGTGGAGGTAACGGCCCAGCACAGCCCACTGACCAGCCTGAACTTTGCCGCGCTCAAGGTCAAGGACGCGGTGTGCGACCGCTTTCGGGTCAAGGCCAATGGCGTGCGCCCTGATGTGGATACCCAATGGCCCGATGTGCGCATTTTTGCCCACCTGACGACCGACAGTTGCTCGCTTTACATCGACACCTCGGGGGAGCCGCTGTTCAAGCGGGGCTGGCGCGAGGACAAGGGCGAGGCGCCGCTCAAGGAAACCCTGGCCGCCGCCATGCTGGCCGCCAGCGGCTGGCTGGCCGGCGAGGGCGACCTGCCGCCGCTGTACGACCCCTGCTGCGGCAGCGGCACCATCGCCATCGAGGCGGCGCAGATGGCCTGCAACATTGCCGCTGGCAGCGGCCGCCGCTTTGCCTTTGAGCACTACCAGCCGTTTGCCCGCCACGTCTGGGATGCTATTAAAAAAGAAGCTAAAGAGGCAGAAGTGACAAGGGTTCTGGGCCAAAAACCCATTGTTTTCGGCAGCGATGTGGCGTTCCGAATGGTGGACTTTGCGCAGCGCAACGCCCAGCGCGCCGGCGTGGCCGACCTGATTGAATTCCGCGGCGGCGACGCATTGCAACGCCTGCCGCCCTGCGCCGAGCCCGGCGTGATGCTGGTGAACCCACCCTATGGCGAGCGCATCGAGGTGGCGGGCGTGGCCGGTGCCCAGCGCGGCGGCGGCCGGGAACAGGCGCAGATGCCCACCCAGGTTGGCGCTGGCGGTGAGGACGGCGCGTTTTTCAGCCAGCTCAGTGCCCACTGGAAAAAGAACTATCCCGGCTGGACTGCCTGGGTACTCACGCCCGACCTCAAGCTGCCCGGCAAGATGCGTCTGAAAGAATCGCGACGCGTGCCGATGTGGAACGGCCCGCTGGAGTGCCGGTTGTTCCGCTTTGACATGGTGCAGGGCTCGGCCCGCAGCAAGCCGGCATGAGCGCGCTGGTGCTCGACACCAACATCGTGCTGGACCTGCTGCTGTTTCAGAACCCTCAGGTCCAAGGGCTTCGTCAGGCGCTGGACCAGCAACAACTGCGCTGGCTGGCGACAGTGCCGATGCGCGAGGAACTGGTTCGCGTCCTGGCTTATCCCAAAATCGCCCTGGTGTTGGCCCGCCTGGGCCACAGCGTGGCGCCGCTGCTGGCGCAGTGGGATGCTGGGGTGTCGCTGGTGGAGGTGGCGCCCCGCTGCGCCGTGCGCTGCCGTGACCCGAACGACCAGATGTTCATTGACCTGGCCGTGGCCCACCGCGCCCAGTTGCTGAGCAAGGATGCGCTGGTGCTGCGCCTGACCAAGAGGCTGCTGCCGCTGGGGGTGGTGGTGTCAAGCATTCTTGGGTGAGAAGTCACGCCACGACATCACACGCGTACCTTGGGTCTCAAAGCTGGATTCGCCACCAAAAACCACCGTTGACGGGCCACTTCGTTGGCCGGCAAAGTGCGTAAAGCGCTGGCAGGTCTTGAGCCAGTCAGCGGTGAAGGTGGTGCCGGATTTGATCTCGACCGGGAAAAGCTGGCTCTGATGCGGGTACAGCAGGTCGATCTGCACCCCGTGGTTGTCACGCCAAAAATAAATGTCGGCCGCCAGACCCTGGTTGAGTCGGTGCTTGAGGGTCTCCGTAATGACCCAGGTCTCAAAGATCGGCCCGCGCATGGCGTGGGTCGCCAGAGCTGTCGGGCTCTCCACGCGCAGCAGCCAGCACAGCAGTCCGGTATCCAAAAAATACAGTTTGGGCATTTTCACCAGGCGCTTGCCAAAGTTTTCATGCCAGGGTTGCAACAGTCGCACCAGGTAACTGGCCTCGAGCACGCTGAGCCATTGCCGAGCACTGGAGGCGCTGATCCCGCAATCGGCGGCCAGTGCCTGCACATTCAGTAGCTGGCCACTGCGCGATGCGCACATCAGGACAAAGCGCTCGAAAGTAGCCAGGTCACGCACACCCAGCACCTGGCGCACATCGCGCTCTACAAAGGTCGAAACGTAGGCCCTGTACCAGTCACCCGGTTGCAGCGCGCTGGCGCGGAGCGGGTCGTACAGCGCGGGGTAGGCGCCAGTGAACATCAGGGTATTGAGCTGGTCCTGGTTGATCGCTTGCCGGCTGGCAATTTCGGCCAGGCTGAGTGGCAGCAACTCGACCAGGCCAACACGTCCAGCCAGGGATTGCGTGATGCTTTGCAGCAGCCCAAACTGCTGCGATCCGGTGATGACGAACAGCCCCATGCGGCGCTGGCTGTCCACCACGCCCTGCAAATAGGACAGCAGCTCAGGCAAGCGCTGGATCTCGTCTAGATCACTCGGACTTGGCAATTTGTACAAATACGTTTTTCAAAAGCAGTGTTGTACAAATTAGGCTATATCAATCCCGCCTTTCTCAGCCACCGTCTTCAAGCCAAAACTCTCCGCCCCCGTCGCCGGCCAATGCTGGCTATAAATCAGCGGCAGGCCGTCCAGGTCTGCTTTGAGCAGCGCACCTTCGGGCAGCTGAATCTGTATCAGCTGCGCCAGCGAGCTGACCTTGTGGTCGCTGCTGCGGCGCACGATGTGGTGGGCGGTGATGTCGCGCGGGTGCTGCAGGCCGGCCGCCTGCACCAGCTCTTGCAGCGCGTGCAGGGTTTGCTGGTGAAAGTTGTAGACCCGTTCGGCCTTGTCGGGCACCACCAGCGACTGCTGGCGCAGCGGGTCCTGGGTGGTGACACCGGTGGGGCATTGGCCGGTGTGGCAGTGCTGGGCCTGGATGCAACCCAGCGCGAACATGAAACCCCGCGCGCTGTTGCACCAGTCGGCGCCCAGTGCCATCAGGCGGGCCATGTCGAAGGCACTCACCACCTTGCCCGCTGCACCGAGGCGGATGCGCTGGCGCAGGCCCGCGCCGCGCAGCGTGTTGTGCACCAGCAGCAGGCCCTCTTGCAGCGGCGATCCGACATGGTCTGTGAACTCCACTGGTGCGGCACCGGTGCCGCCCTCGGCGCCATCGACCACGATGAAGTCGGGCGTGATGCCGGTGGCCAGCATGGCTTTGACCATGGCAAACCACTCCCATGGGTGGCCAATGCACAGCTTGATGCCGGTCGGCTTGCCTCCCGACAGCGTGCGCAGTTGTGCGATGAATTGCATCATGGCCATGGGCGTGGCAAAGGCGCTGTGCGCCGCTGGCGAGACGCAGTCCACCCCCACCGGCACACCCCGTGCGGCGGCGATTTCCGGCGTCACCTTGGAGCCGGGCAACACGCCGCCGTGGCCCGGCTTGGCGCCCTGGCTGAGTTTGAGCTCGATCAGCTTGACCTGCGGGTCGCGCGCGTTCTCGGCAAACTTGTCCGGGTTGAAGCTGCCATCGTCATTGCGGCAGCCAAAGTAGCCCGAACCGATTTCCCAGATCAGGTCGCCGCCGTGCACCCGGTGGTGCGCCGAGATCGAGCCCTCGCCGGTGTCGTGCGCAAAGCCGCCACGCTGGGCACCGGCATTGAGCGCCATGATGGCGTTGGCGCTCAGGGCACCAAAGCTCATGGCCGAGATGTTGAACACGCTGGCGCTGTAGGGCTGCGCCGTTTCCGGGCCGATGGTCAGGCGAAAGTCATGGGTGGCCAGTTGGGTGGGTGCCATCGAGTGGTTGATCCACTCATAGCCAGTGGCGTGCACATCCAGCTGGGTGCCAAAGGGGCGTTTGTCGGGCTCGCCCTTGGCGCGCTGGTACACCAGCGAGCGCTGCGAGCGCGAGAACGGCGCGGCTTCGTTGTCGCTTTCGATGAAATACTGCCGGATCTCGGGCCGGATGAACTCCAGCGCGAAACGCAGGTGGCCGATGATGGGGTAGTTGCGCAGGATGGAGCGCTGGGTTTGACGCAGGTCGTGCGCGCCCAGCGCCACCAAGCCACCGGAAAGCATGAGTGCCGCCCACCCGGTGCCGAATGCCAGCAGCGCAAACAGGCTCAACAGCAGCGCAAGGACGCACAGGCCCAAGGTGGTGTAGCGCACCGGAAACATGGCATTGAGTTTGTGCAACATCGGTAACCTCCTGTGGGCCCGACGATATCAGCCCGCGCCCTTTTTGCCCAGTCAGCCGGTGCAAAATCGCTGGGTGGCCCGGACTCACACTTGGCCGGAACCCAAGGCCCTGCCATGACCGACGCCCCTTCACTGACCACAACGCCGACCCTGCCGGTCCCCCTGGCGCCGGAAGACTATGACGCGCTGGATTTGATCCTGGACGACCTGCGCACGCGTTCGGACGAGACGCCACAGTGGGAGTTTTGCGAGGGCTTTCTGGCGGCGCTGGTTTGCTGCCGCCGCCAGATGGCGCCCGAAGACTACCTGCCGGTGCTGCTGGATGTGCCAGAGGAGGGCGGAGCGCTTGACGCCCTTGGCGGCCACGAAGACGCCTTTGCCGATGCTGACCAGCGCCAGCGCTTCATGGACCTGTGGCAGCGACGCTGGCACGAGGTAAGCGCCGCGCTCGATGCCGAGGTGCAGGGGCTGGACGAGGAGGCTGCGTACCACCCTGAGGTGATGGACGTGCGCGGGGCGGTGGCGGCCCTGCCCGAAGAGGAGCGCCCGGCCCTGGCGCAAGAGGACTTGCCCGCGTTTGGCCAGGTGTGGGCGCTGGGCTTCATGTTTGCGGTAGAGGCCTGGCCTGAGGAGTGGGTGCCGCCGCGCGACAAGGAAGCCGCCAAATGGCTGGATGGCGCTTTGCAGGCATTGGTGGCGCTGACCGAAGACGACACCGATGAACCCACCGTGGCCGTGTTTGACGACAACAGCCCGCCCAGCGTCAGTGTGCAGCGCATGGAAGCTTTTGCCGCCGCGATCTGGGCGGTGTACGATTTACGCGAGCTGTGGCGCAATGTCGGTCCGCGAGTCGCCACGGTCCGCGCCGAGGTCACGCCGGGACGCAATGACCCCTGTTTCTGCGGCAGCGGCAAAAAATACAAAAAGTGCCATGGCGCGTGAGCGCTGGGACGCTGCGCGAGCCGGCTACCAGGGCAGCGCGCTGCCGTCATGGCTGAAAAAACCGCCCGAGTCAGCGGCCTGCAGGCCATCGATCACGCCCAGCAGGCGTGCCGCAGCAAGGTCCGGTCTCTGCACTTGCAGGCCGGTTTTGGCAAAGGGTGCTGACAGCCCTGTGGCCACCGTGCCCGGGTGCAGCGCCACGCACAGCGCCTGGGGTTGGCGTCGGCGCAGTTCGATGGCGGCGGTGCGCACCAGCTGGTTCAGCGCCGCCTTGCTGGCGCGGTAGCTGTACCAGCCGCCCAAGTGGTTGTCGCCGATGCTGCCGACCTTGGCCGACAGGGTGGCAAACACGGCACGCCCCTCGCGCGGCAACAGTGGCAAAAAATGCTTCATCAACAGCGCCGGCCCGATGGCGTTGACGGCAAAGGCCTGCGCCATCTGCACCGGGTCGAGCTGCTGCCAGCTTTTTTCGGGCTGGCGGCCCGGGCTGTGCAGCACGCCGGTGGCGTCGACCAGCAGCCGCAGCGGCAGATCCAGCCCGGCCACGTGGGCTGCGGCCTGGGCGATGCTGGCCTCGTCCAGCAGGTCCAGCGCGGGCTGGCTGCGCCGTGACAGCCCGAGCACGCGGGTAAAGCGGGAGTCTGCTTGCAGGCGCGCCAGCAGGGCGTCACCAATGCCGCCGCTGGCACCAATCACCAGGGCCAGGCCGCCTGTTGGCCACGGACTGGCGCTGTTCGGCTGAGGTTCGGTCATGGCCCGGTGCGAGCCGCATTGGCGGCCAAAAACCCGGCCAAGGCGTCGGCCGTGGCTTCTGGCAACTCCTCAGGAATGAAGTGCCCGGCCGGCATGGCGTGACCGCTGACCATCCCCGAGCACTGCGCTTGCCACAATGCCAGTGGTCTGAACAGGCGTTGCACCACGCCGCGTTCGCCCCAAAGCACCAGGGTATCGCAGGCAATTTTTTCCCCCCGCGCGCGGCTCTCGCGGTCGTGCTCCAGGTCGATTCCAGCACTGGCGCGGTAGTCTTCGCAAATGGCATGGATGGTGCCGGGCAGCACAAAGCAGCGCTCGTACTCGGCCAGCGCCTGGGGTTCGATCTGTGCCAAGCCCCCGGTGCCCCAGCCGCCGAGCTTGTGGTGCAGGTAGGGCAGCGGGTTGCCGGCAATCATGGTCTCTGGCAAAGGCGTGGGTTGGATCAGGTGAAACCAGTGGTAGTAAGCTCTGGCAAAGGCCATGTCAGTGGCGGCGTACATGTCCAGCGTGGGCGCAATGTCGATCACGCACAGGCCGCTCACCCGGCCCGGGTGGTCCAGCGCCAGCCGATGCGCCACCCGGCCGCCCCGGTCGTGGCCGCAGACCGCGAAGCGTGCCACGCCCAGCGCATCCATCAAATCAGCCATGTCTTGTGCCAAGGCGCGCTTGCTGTAGTTGCTGTGGTCGGGCAGGCCCGCGGGCTTGCTGGAGTCGCCGTAGCCGCGCAGGTCCGGCATCACCAGGTAAAAGTCCTGTGCCAGCCGGGCTGCTACCCGATGCCACATCGCATGGGTCTGAGGGAAGCCGTGCAGCAGCAGCAGGGCCGGGCGGCCGTCGGGCGCGCCTGTCGGCACGCGGGCGTGCAGGTTGGCATGGGGCAGCGTCAGGTTGCGACCTTCAAAGCCCTCAAACCAGGGTGGGGACATCGTTGGGTGCGGCATATTGGGGCGGGTCATCAAAGGGTGGAGCCCTAAGGGTAGCGCAAGCCGGCCCCGGTTGACAGGGCACTGGGCAGTGCAGTGGCCAGAAAGTCGAACACCGATCGGATGTGGCGGCTGGTGCGGATCTCGCGGTGCACCGCCAGCCACACCGGCAGCGGCGAGATCTGCAGCTGTCCGGTCAGCACCGGCACCACGTCCGGGTCCATGCGCGCCTGGTAGTCGGCGACAAAGCCAATGCCCAGGCCGGCCCGCACCGCCTGCCACTGCAGCATGAGGTCGTCGCTGCGCAGTGCAAAGGCCTCGCGCGGCACCGGGTAGCCCATCGCCTCAAAGCCCTGGCGAATCGCCGGGTCCGTGTCACTGCCGATCAGCTCATGCTGCAGCAGCTCGGTGGGTTGCGCCGGCGTGCCGCGGCGCGCCAGGTAATCGCGGTGGGCATAGGCCCCCACCGGCGCGTCGCCGAGCTTGCGGGCCACCAAAGAGGTCTGGTCGGGTCGTACCATGCGGATGGCAATGTCGGCCTCACGGCGCAGCAGGTTGCTGACCTGGTTGCTGCTGACGATCTCGATCTGGATGTCGGGCAGCCTCATGCGCAGGTCCAGAAGGAGGCGTGGCAGCAATTGCACTGCCACGGGCACGCTGGCGGTGATGCGCACCGTGCCACCAGCTTGGGTTCGGGTGCCAGCCAAAGTTCGTGAGAGCTGGACTGCACCGTCCTGCATCTGACGCGCGGCCTCGGCCAGCTGCGCGGCGGTGCGGGTCGGCACCAGGCCGCGACCGGTTCGCTCAAACAGCACGCTGTCGAGCTGGCTTTCCAGCTCGGTGATGTGGCGCCCCAGGGTGGGCTGGCTCACGCCCAAGGACCGCGCCGCCGCCAGCAAGCTGCCCTGCTCCAGCACGGCCAAAAAGGACCGGACCAGTCGCCAGTCAAAGTCGATACTTGAGCTGCTATTCATCATTGAATTACTGCTATCAACATTTATGCAATTGTGGCCGATCTGGCTTAGCCGCACAATTTGGACATCGAGCAAGCGAAAGGACACACATCATGACAAAGACAGTATTGGTTTTAGGGGCGCGCGGCCGGTTTGGTCTGGCGGCGGCCCGTGCGTTTGCCGCAGCCGGTTGGCGCGTGGTCGGCCAGATGCGGCAAGGTGCCGTGCCGCCAACGGCCACAGGCGTCGAATGGCGTGGTGTCGACATGCAGGACACGGCGGCTCTGGCGGCCGCTGCGGTCGGCGCCAGTGTGGTGGTGCATGCCCTCAACCCCTCCGCTTACACCAACGCGGCCTGGCAGGCCGAGGCCGTGCCCCTGCTGACGGCAGCCATCGCCCTGTGCCGCCAGCTCGACGCCACCCTGATGCTGCCCGGCAATGTGTACAACTTTGGCCGCACCATGCCGGCCCTGTTGCGCGAGGACACGCCACAACAAGCCCACACGGTCAAAGGCCGTATCCGCATGGCCATGGAGCAGCAACTCAGCGCCTCGGGTGTGCGTGCGGTGGTGATCCGGGCCGGTGATTTTTTTGGCGCCGGCCGTGGCAGCTGGTTTGACCTGGCCCTGAGCAAGCAACTGGCCAAGGGGCGGTTCACTTACCCCGGTGTGGGCGATGTGTCCACCGCCTGGGCCTATTTGCCCGACCTGGCGCGCACCTTTGTCGCGGTGGCCGAGCGGCGCGACACGCTGGCACCGTTTGAGGTATTGCATTTTGCGGGACACGCGCTGTCGGCGCAAAGCTGGCTAGACGCGCTGACGCCCCTGGCCCGGGCCCAGGGTTGGGTTGTGCCGGGTACTCTGCTCAAGCGGGCCGGTATGCCCTGGGCTATCCTGCGTCTGGCCAGCCCGTTCGTGCCGGCCTGGGCCGCCTTGCTGGAAATGCGCTACCTGTGGCAAACGCCCCACGCCCTGGCTAACGCCCGGCTGACCGCGCTGATTGGCCCTGAGCCACACACGCCGCTGCCGCAGGCTGTGGCGGCGGCCCTGGCTGACTTGGGTCTGTTGACGAGCGCTTCCGGTCTGGATGCATCTGCTCCTTCGGCATCGTCGATGCCGTCAGCGGCGTCTGCGGCACGCTAAGGGCTTTTGTCAGATCGAGAATCTTGCAAAGCACTGGGGCCAGGGTCGATTTGGCTGTTGGCGTCATGCCGGTCGCGCACTGTATCTGCCCGCTCAGGCTGCCACATCAGCCAGTGCCTACTTGATGCCGGTCTGCATAAAGCTCTGCACAAATTGCCGTTGGAACAACAGGAAGGCAATCAGCAAGGGCCCGGACGTCATCAGCGTAGCAGCGCAAATGATGGACCAGTCAATGCCTTGATCGACAGAGGCGAAGATCGCCAGGCCAACCGTCAATGGCCGTGTCGTGACCGAGTTCGTGATGATCAGCGGCCATAAGAAGTTGTTCCAGTGAAAGCTCACGAGCACCAGCCCGTAGGCCAAGTAAATGGGTTTGCCCAGCGGCACGTACACCCGCCAGAGCACGCCCAGGGTTGAGCAACCTTCGACCCGCGCCGCCTCTTCGAAGTCTTTCGGAATCGCCTTGAAGGTTTGTCTCAGCAAAAAAATTCCGAATGCAGAGGCCAGGTAGGGCAGGGCAATCGCCGGCAGGGTGTCGACCAAGCCCAGTTGGCGAATGGTGATGTAGTTCTCCAGCAGCAGCACATCGGGCGCCACCATCAGTTGCACCAGCACCAGCATGAATAGGGTGTCCCGACCTTTGAACTCGAACCGGGCAAAGGCGAACGCGGCCAAGGTGCACAAGACAAACTGGGCCAGCAAAATGCCTGTGACAAGCAGCATGGTGTTGAGAAAATACCGGGCAAAGGGTGCTGCTTCCCAGGCTGTGACGAAATTCTGCGCGGTGATTGGTGCCAGCAGGTCAAATTTGGCCACGTAGGCGCTGGGATGGATGGCGGTCCAGATGGCGAACAGCAGCGGCATCATCCACAGCAAGCCCAACATCCAAGCCGCGATGGTCTCGACGACTTCGCCGGCCAGGCCTTTGTTGTCGACCATGCTCATTGGTAATGAACCCGCTTGTCGGCCAGCAAGAACTGTCCGATGGCAATGACACCAAGAATGAGCAAAAGCACCATGGTCAAGGTTGCTGCATAGGCCTGGTCAAAAAATTTGAAACCGACCACATAAATTTGATACAGCAGCACGGAAGTCGCGTTGTCAGGTCCCCCACCGGTCATGACAAAAATATGGTCTACCAAGCGGAAGGCATTGATCACAGCGTTGATCATCACGAACAGGGTCGTGGGCATCAGCAGGGGAAAGCTCACGCGCCAAAAAAATGTCCAGCGGCTGGCACCCTCAATGGCGGCACACTCCCTTAACTCAGTCGAAATTTGCTGCAAGGCCGCCAAATAAAAAATCATGAAGAAGCCGGCTTCTTTCCAGATGCCGACCACGATCAGGCACCACAGCGCAGTGCCCTGTGAGCCGAGCCAATTGACGCCGATGACGCCGAAAGGTTTGAGCAGTTGGTCAATCAGACCATATTGTGGGTTGTAGAAAAACAACCAGATGTTTGCTACAGCGATCATCGGCAGCACCGTGGGCGTGAAGTAGGCGAGCCGAAGAGCCCCTTGGCCCCGGAGCTTGCTGTTGACAAACAGTGCCATGGCCAATGCGAGTGCAATCGACACGGGCACCGAGACGCCCGCATAAATCAGGTTGTTCCACAGCGACTTCCAGAAGATGGGGTCGCCAAGCATGGCCTCGTAATTGTCGAAGCCGACAAAGCGGGATGGTCGCCGTGGTTTGGGCGATGAGTAAAAACTGTGGATGAACGTGGCGATGATCGGGATGTGCGTGAAGGCTGCCAACAACACGCAGGCAGGCAACACCAGCAGCCAGGCATGAACCGTGTTGCGCGTTCCGGTCATGGTGGCTGCTGGGGTTTTGACGGCTGACAGTGGCTTACTTGAAGTCTTTCAGGATGCGTTCGCCTTCGCGCTGCGCGTCCTTCAGGGCTGCTTCGGCAGGACGCGAGCCCGTCATGATGGCTTGCAGGGCATCGTTGAACACCTTGGAGACGCGTTGGTTCTCATGGGTGGTCAGTTCTGATACCGCGAACTTGAGCTGGTCGCGCGCCACGATGGCCTGTGGGAAGCTGGCGGTATAGGCCTTCATCTCGGGGGTGTCGTAGGCGGCCGCAGAGGTGGCCACATAACCGGTCTTGACCGACCACTCGGCGGCTCGAGCGGGTGTTGTCATCCACTTGATGAACTTGAACGCGGCCTCTTGTTTGACTTTGGGGACGCCCTTGAAGATGTAGAAGTTGCCGCCGCCGGTCGGCGCACCGTTTTGCCGGATGCCCGGCAAGTAAGACACGCCAAAGCCAAACTTGGCGTTGGTCTTGATGTTGGTCAGGTTGCCCGTGGTGTGCCAGATCATGGCTGCCTTGCCTTCCAGGAAGTCGCGCGGCGTAGCCCCCCAGGAGATCAAACCTGACGGTTGCACGCCATCGACCTTGGACAGGTTGTACCAGCTCTGAACCGACTCGATGACCTTGGGGTCGTCAAAGGCCACTTTGTTGCCGTCGGCGTTGGTCAGGCGGGCGCCAGCGCCGGTCGTGATGCCGGTGAACAGCCAGGCCGTATTGCCATCAGAGGGAATCTGGACACCCCATTGGGTGGTGGCGCCGGACGCGTCCTTCTTCGTCAGCTTCTTGGCCATGTCCCGCATCTCGGCCCAGGTGGCGGGTCCCTTTTCAGGGTTCAGGCCGGCAGCTTTGAAGGCGTCCTTGTTCCAGTACAGAACCGGGGTGGAGCGCTGGAAAGGAATGGCGTAAGTCTTGCCCTTGAGCTTGGCGTTTTCCATGAAGGCGGGATAGAACGTGTTCATCCAGGCCGTGTCATCTGCGGTCTTGACGAAATCGTCCATCGGCACCACGGCATCTTCATCGGTGAGTAAAAACAGGTCGGCTGCCAGCAAGATGGCGGTCTCAGGGATGTCGCCGCCTTTGATGGCGGTCAGGACCTTGGCCACGGTCTGTTGGTAGTCGCCGGCATAGATCGGCTTGATCTTGATGCCGGGATTTTCTTTCTCGAAGCCAGCGGCGTAGTCGTCAATGATCTTGGTGACTGGCCCGCCAACGGCCACTGGAAAATACATGCGCACCTCGACGTCTGCAGCAGATGCGGTGGTCGATGCAAAGCCTGCGGCCACGGCCAAGGCGGTAAAGGTCCTGCGTGAAATTTTGGACATCATGCTCTTTCTGAAGTTGCGAGCCCGGGGGCTCTGGTTGAGTGAATAGAACTGTCGGTTGGCGTGAAACAGGCCAGGTTATTGCCGCTCGGCGGACGCTGTCAGGCGCCGGCGGCCGGCGGCGTCAAACTGGCTTTCGTCTTGGAGAAACCAGTGAAAACTGAGTTCATCACCGGTGCGCAGCGTCGAAGCGCCGGGCAGGCGCATCAGCACGCGATGCGTCTCGGCAGTCACCATGCTGATGATTGTGTCAGCGCCCATGTACTCGACGGCGGTGACCTTGCCAGTGCGCGTCATGGACGGGTCATCACCGGCTCCTGG
Source organism: Betaproteobacteria bacterium (assembly GCA_037134215.1). Lineage (GTDB taxonomy): Bacteria > Pseudomonadota > Gammaproteobacteria > Burkholderiales > Burkholderiaceae_C > Rhodoferax. The sequence continues at coordinate 13,268 of JBAXMQ010000019.1, read as the reverse complement.
TCGCACATGCTCGGGTCGGATGCCCCGAACCATGTCACCGTCCGGCACCAGGTTCATTGGCGGCGCACCGACAAAGCTGGCGACGAAGGATGTTCCCGGTCGGTTGTAGATCTCGGCGGGTGCGCCCGCTTGTTCAATGGCACCGTTACGCATCAGGATCACCCGATCGGCCATGGTCATGGCTTCGGTCTGGTCATGCGTGACATAGACCATGGTCATGCCGAGCCGTTGCTGCAAGGCCCGGATCTCGACCCGCATCTCATGCCGTAGCTGCGCGTCGAGATTGGACAGGGGCTCATCCATCAGGCAGACGGTTTGCTCGGCAATGATGGCCCGCGCCAACGCCACGCGTTGACGCTGTCCACCGGAGAGCTGCGCCGGCTTGCGGTCCAGGTAAGGCGTCAGACCGACCAGGTCGGCCACATGTTTCAAGCGTGCCTCACGTTCGGCCCGGGCCACTTTGCGGACCTTCAGACCGAAGATCACGTTCTCCGCCACCGAGAGGTGCGGAAAAAGCGCGTAGGACTGAAACACCATGGAAATTTTCCGCTCAGACGGCGACAGCTTGGTCACGTCGCGGCCGTCGATCTCGATCCGGCCAGCACTCGGCTCTTCAAGGCCGGCAATCAGTCGCAAGAGCGTGGACTTTCCGCAGCCGGAGGGCCCGAGTATGGCGACGAGTTGGCCCTGCGGGACAACAAAACTGACCTCATTCACGGCCGTGTGAGCGCCCCAGCGCTTGGTCAACTTTTCGAGCAACACTTGCGCCATCGCTCAGTAACCCGCAAGATGGTGGTGCGCTGGTGCCGCAGCAATGGTCAATATGGCTCGCAAACGAATCCTGTCTGGCCCCGGCGTAGCAAGGCAATCTCTTCAATGTAGGTGCTCAATATGTAAATTTTGTGACGGAAAGGCGGGTGGTTTGGCATCCGGACACCATCAGGGGGCGCCAGTGGCGCGTCATGAAATGCCGGCCGATAGGGCTACAAAGGTGTCATTTGGCAAGGGGAACCACCGAAATGCGCACTTTCAGGCACTATCATCCACTGAGCTGCCATCTCTGCGGAGCGCCATGTCCCGGCGTGGCCCGGATGGCCTTGTGATCGAGCGTCCGCTTGACAAGGTCGGTTAGCGAGCAGGAGTGTCATCTTGTCCGATCGTCCCCAGTTCTCCATCTGGCTGCTGCCGCGCGCCAGTCAAGAAGCCGCCCTGTCCGACACGATTCATCGACTCTCGGCCGAGCTGGGCGGTTCACTGTTTGCGCCCCATGTGACGGTCCAGGGTGATGTCGCGCTGGCACCAGACCAACTGATGCCCTTGCTGGCGACGCTGGCCGCACGCACGCCCGTCCAGCATTGGCCTGTCGCGGGTGTGGCGTGCACCGCTCATTTTTTCCGCTGCCTGTTTCTCAGCTTTGGTTCTCATCAGGCGTTTGATGACCTGCAAGCCGCTGCACAGGAGATCACGGGCACGTCGCATGGGCTCTCACCGTTTCCCCACTTGAGTCTGGCGTATGGCGATGCCCATGAGGCCTACGCCCGCAAGCGTCCGCTCCTGGCGGACAGTTATTCGGGGCGCGAATTGGTGTTTGATCGATTGGCGATTTGTCGGTCGTCCAGCCATGTGCCCATTTCTGACTGGGTCGTTGTGGCGCAATTGCCGCTCGCGCATGATTGACACCCCACTGCCCCTCGCCCTGCCGGCTGAACGGAGGGACTTCGACTCTCTGGCCGGCCGGCTCAGTCTCTACAGCGCTCGGCCCGAGAGCGCAGGTGCTGCGCTGCCGCCCCTGCTGCTGTTGCACAGCGTCAACGCCGCCGCGTCGGCGGCCGAAATGGCTCCCCTGTTTGCCCACTACCGTCAGCAGCGGGTGGTGTATGCGCTGGAGTTGCCGGGTTTCGGTTTCTCGGATCGCAGTGACCGGCCCTACACGGTGCGCCTGATGACGGACGCCCTGCAGTTGGCCTTGACTGCCATTCAGGCTGAGTCGGAAGGCGTTGCCGTAGACGTGGTGGCGCTGTCTTTGTCGTGCGAGTTTGCGGCCCGCGTCTGTTGTGAGACGCCGCAGCTGATCCGGCGCCTGGCCATGGTCAGCCCCACGGGGTTCAGCCGCAAGAAGCGGCGTTACGGGCCGGCGGGTTCGGTTGTCGGGCCGCCGTGGCTGCTTGCGCTGCTGCGCTGGCCGCGCTGGTCCGAGGGGGTGTACCGCGCGCTGACGCGCCCGGCCGTGATCCGCTATTTTCTGGCGCGGACCTGGGGCTCAGACGCGATTGACGAAGCCTTGTGGCGTTACGGCGTGCTGACGACGCGGCAACCGGGCGCCCGCTTTGCGCCCCTGTATTTCGTGTCAGCGCAATTGTTCAGCGCTGACGTCAACGCGCTGTATGAAGCATTGACAGTTCCGGTCTGGGTGTCGTTGGCCACGCGTGGCGACTTCACCGACTACCAGGGCCGAACGACGGTGGACGCTCGAAGCCACTGGCAGTTTCATGCCGTCGAGGGCGGCGCGCTCCCCTATTTTGAAGACCTGCCGGCCTTTACCCGTCGGCTTGACCCGTTCTGGGCCTGAACCCGGAACACCATTCATTCATTCATCAGCCAAGGATTTGCCAGTATGGGCGCACAGTGGAAAGCGAAACACAAGGACCTGGCGGCCAATGCCCGGGGCCGCATCTTCGGCAAATTGTCCAAAGACATCATGCTGGCCGCGCGCAGCGGCGCGGACCCGGCCTCGAACGCCCGCTTGCGGCTGGTGGTGGAGCAGGCGCGCAAGGTCTCCATGCCCAAGGAGACCTTGGAGCGTGCCATCAAGAAAGGCGCCGGGCTCACGGGCGAGGCCGTCAATTTTGAGCATGTGATTTACGAAGGCTTTGCGCCGCACCGCGTGCCGGTGATGGTGGAGTGCCTGACCGACAACGTGAACCGTACCGCGCCTGAAATGCGGGTGCTGTTCCGCAAAGGCCAGTTGGGCACAGCGGGTTCTGTGGCCTGGGACTTTGACCACCTCGGCATGATCGAGGCTGAGCCAGCCGCTGCCGGTGCCGACCCGGACATGGCCGCCATCGAGGCCGGCGCCCAGGACCTGGCGCCCGGCGATGAGGCCGGCACCACGCTGTTTTTGACCGACCCGGCCGACCTGGACCTGGTGAGCCGGGCGTTGCCGGCACAGGGCTTTAAGGTGCTGTCGGCCAAGCTGGGCTACAAGGCGAAAAATCCCGTTGACCCGGCCAGTCTGAGCCCGGAGCATCTTGAGGAGGTGGAAGCTTTCCTGGCCGCCATTGACGCCAACGACGACGTTCAGCAGGTCTTTGTCGGTTTGGCCGGCTAATCTGGCCGCTCAGGGCCAGACGGCGTCGGGCTCCAGCGGGTAGAGCGGCACGCGGCGGTGCTGGTAGCGAAAGGTGGACAGGTCGGCCGAGGTGACGCCGGGGCTGGCGACCCAGATCATGGCGCTGGCAATGGGTGTCATCGCTGGGCGCGGCGAGTGCACGCCTTTGGCCACGATGATCTTCATGGCCGTGGGCTCGATACCCAGGGCTCGAAACTGCTGCAGGCTGGCCGAGCCCGCGCTGCGTGAGGTCAACACCAGGCGGTAGCCGTCGTCGGTGCGCAGCGCGCAACTGGCGCCGTCATTGAAGAAGCGAAAGCCGCCGTGGGTGGGGCCAGTCTCTTCATAGGTGCCGTCTGAAAGTGCGGTCACCACGCCGCTGATGGCAAACGGTGTGCCGTGCAGGCTGTCACTCTTGCCCCCAACCGCCGCCGTGATGCGGCCACCCACACCGGCGGCCTGAGCCTGGGCCACCACCTCGGGGTCACACACGGCTTGCAGCAGGTCGGCTATGCCCAATCGGCGCGCGGCGTGCAGGATCAGCGTGGCGTCGCCCGGGCTGCCGCCGCCCACATTGTCACCCACGTCAAACAGCACCACCGGGCCAGCCGTTGCCGCCTGTGCGAGCATCAAGGCTTCGTCGATCGACGTGGCGCCTTGATTCAACTTGGCTCGCATTTGCCAAGCCGCCAAAGCCAGCGTTTGCACAACATGCTGGGCCAGCGCGGCATCGTCATCGGTCACGGCGATGAACGACATGCCCATTTCCCGGACGTCAGCGTAGGGATAGCCCTCCACCACGCTGACCGAGAGCACGCCGGGCCGGGCGCCTTGGGCCTTTGCCACTTGCAGCAGGTCGCGCATGGGGGCGTCGTCCGTGCCCTGGCACAGGATGTTGACCACCAAGGGCGGCATGGCCAGCGCGCAGGTGGGGCGAATGCGCCCCCGCACGGTTTGCAGCACCAGCTCGGCGCAGTGCCGCGCCTGGGCATAGGCGTCGATGTGCGGGTTGGTTTGGTAGACCGTGACCACGGTGGCGTTGGCGACCAATTGCGGTGCCACATTGGCATGCATGTCCAGCGCCACGCCAATCGGCACGTTCGGCCCCACCGTCTCGCGCACGCGGCGCACCAGCTCGCCATCGGCATCGCGCCAGGTCTCTGACACGGCGGCACCGTGCAGCGGCAGCAGCACGGCGTCCCACGGGCCATGGGCTTGCAGGGCCGCAATGATCTTGTCAAAAATGAACGTCGTTGCCTCGGGTGTCATGGCCCCCATCGGCATCAGGCGGGTGAAAAACAGCGGCACCAGTTCGACATCGGGCTCCTCTGCCGCCCGGGCAAAAAACCCGGCCAGCGTGGACTGCGAGCTGGCGTATTCGGCGCGGATGGCGTCAGCACTTTCCAAAATGCCAGACTGGCGCCACTGGTCCAGGCTGGCCGGTACCGACGAAAACGTATTGGACTCATGCTGGAAACCGGCGGTGGCAATGCGGATCATGGCGGTGTGCTCCTTGGGGGTCGGGCGGTTGCTGCCATTTTGATGGAAGGACACTGTCTGTGCCAGTCCCAGTCATCGCTTGGGATGGGGGTTCCGTTTCATGCTGTGAAACATGCTGGACCGCGTCGCTTGGCAAGCCTCTGGCTATTATTGAATGCAGCGTGTGATTGGGCACTGTCTGCCCTATAACCTTGGAAGGATGCACTGTGGCGACTCGAATCAATGCGACAACTTCGGCCGATGAGGCCACTGTTCTTGCAGCGGAGGGCCTGCAGCGGCGCAGTCTGCTGCGCTTGGCCGTCAGCGGGGGCACACTGGCGACACTGGGGCCGCTGGCCAACGCGCAGTCAGCAACACCCAAGCGCGGCGGCACACTCGTGATCGGGGCAGACGCCGACCCGATCGGGCTGGACCCGGTCACCTTGACGGCTTATTCGTCCTACGACTTTACGGCCTTGCTGTACACGGGCCTCTTCCGCTGGAGCGCCGACATGAAGGTCGAGCTTGACCTTGCGGCTGGTTACATCGCGCCCAATGACACCACGTACATCTTTCGCCTGCGCCAGGGCGTCAAGTTCCACAACGGCCAAGACTTTACGGCCGAAGACGTCAAGCACACCTTTGACCGAATTCTGGACCCTGCCTCGGCGAGCCCAAGTGCGACCCTGTTCTCAGGCATCAAGGCGGTCACAGTGATTGATCCCTTCACCGTGAAATTTGAGCTCAAGGCGCCGAGTGCCACATTTTTAAGCTACCTGGCGACCAACCCCAACGGTGTGATCGTGCCCAGGGGTGTTACGGACCTCAAAAACAAACCGGTCGGCACGGGACCGTTTGTGTTCGAGTCCTATGAGCCTAACCAACAGTTCACCTTGAAGGCCAACCCCAACTATTACGAAGACAAGCAGCCCTACCTCAGCACGGTGGTGTTCAAGTTTTTCAAAGACCAGGCGTCTATATCGTCGGCCTTGCGCTCCAAGGCGATCGACATGACCTGGTTCAAGGATCCCAAGGTGTCGGCCCAGATCGTCAAGTCTTCGCCTGACCTGGCGTCGGCGCCGGGCAAGACTTCGCGCACCTTCCCGGTTTGGATTGGCATGAAAGCCAAGCCGTTCAATGATGTGCGGGTGAGGCGCGCACTCAGCTTGGCGACTGATCGCAAGGCCTGTTTGCAGACCGTGTTGGGCGGCTCGGGCAAGGTTGGTGCCATGGTGCCGGAGAGTCAGGTCGGAGGGTATGACGGTGTTGGGCCCATGCCCTACTACAAAACCGATGTCCCGGCGGCCAAAAAGCTGCTGGCTCAGGCAGGCTATGCCAATGGCATTGATCTGGGCGACTACATTGTGGTGGCGGCCAACGCCTTGGATGTGCAATGCGCGCAGGTGTTGCAGCAGCAGTGGGCTGCGGCGGGCATCAAGGTCAACATCAAACCCATGGAGACGGCGCCCCTGATTGGCCTTTGGCTCAAGGGGGATTTCGGCCTGCTGTCCATCGCCCTGAGCTGGAGCCCAGACCCCGACGCCATTGTTTCTCGCCTTCTGTCCACCGGCTCTCAGGGCAAGGGTATTGGCATGGCGGACGCGCCGCTGGACAAGCTCATTGAGGATGCGCGAGCCATTCTGGACAACACCAAACGGGCCGCCGCCTACCAGCAAATTCAGAAACACATTGCGGACCAAGCCTACATCCTGCAGATTTACCAGTACCCTCTACGTTGGGAAGCCTGGCGTAAATATGTCAAAGGTTATGTGCCCTTGGCCGCCAATATCCGGACCTTTGTCCGGACCACCTGGGTGGACAAGTAGGCTGGAGCCTGTCCTCGCCGGCCATACGCCTGCAGGAGGCGCCTGAATGGGACGTCTGGTTCTGATCCGCCTAGCCTGGATGCTGCCCATCCTGTTGGGCGTGTCGGTGGTCGCCTTTGTGCTGATGCGAGCCCTACCGGGCGACTTTGCACAGGCCTCGGCCGGCACCACCGAGCTGGCACCTGAGGCACTCAATATCATCCGGCGGGATCTGGGCTTGGACCGGCCGGTTTGGGAGCAGTACTTGCGCTGGTTGGCGAAACTGCTCAAGGGGGATTTGGGGGACTCATTTACCACCCACAGACCGGTATTGGGCGAGCTCTTGCCGCGACTGGCCGTGACGGCTGAACTGACCCTGATAGCGGGCCTGATGGCGATGGCCATGGGCGCCAGCAGCGGTCTGGCATCCGCGCGTTGGCGGGGACGAACCGACTGGCTGGTGCGCGGCATCAACGGTTTGTTCCTGGCGGTGCCAAACTTTGTGGTCGCCACCCTGATTGTTTTGCTGGCAGGTCTGTACTTTCCCGAGGTCGGGATATTCAACTACACACCCTTCTTGACCGATCCGCTGGGCAACCTGGGCAGCATGCTGTTGCCGGCTTTTTCGCTGGCACTGGCCGTGTCGGTGACAATCTCGGAGAACACCCGTGCTGCGGTGTTGGAGGTCTCCAGCCAGGATTTTGTGATGGTCGCCCGCGCCAAGGGTTTGCGCCCGTCCACCATCTTGTGGCAATACCTTGTGCGCAATGCCCTCACGCCGATCATCACAGTCACCGGCCTGCAATTGGCGTCACTCCTGGGGGGCAGCATTTTGATCGAAACCATTTTCACCATCCCTGGCATGGGGCAATACCTGTTTGACGCGGTGAGCGGTCGCAACTACCCGGTAGTGCAGGCGATTGTTCTGGTGGCGGCAACCATTGTGCTGCTGGTCAATGTCTTGGTGGACGTGGCTTACGCCAGGGTGGATGCAAGGGTGAGCTATGACTGAGCGTCAGCGTCTAGGGGGTGGTAACGCCATGATGTCGATCGGCTTGCTGATGCTCGCCAGTCTGGTTGCCATCACTCTCTTTGGCACCCTGATCGCGCCCTACAACCCCTCTGAGACCAGCGCCGACTCCTTGGCCGGTCCAACGGCAGCGCACTGGCTGGGGACCGACTCGATCGGCCGTGACCTGCTCAGCCGGCTGATTGTGGGTGGTCGTACCACCTTGCTGATCACCTTTGTGGCGGTGACCCTGGCGGTTTGCTGTGGGCTGGTGTTGGGTCTTTTTTGCGGTTATGTGGGTGGGCTGGCTGATCAGGTGGTGATGCGCATTCTGGATGTTGTATTCGCTTTCCCCGTGTTTTTACTGGCCATTGCGGTCGTCGCCGCGCTTGGGCCCAGCGTGCCTAATTTGATTCTGACCATTGCCATTGTTTACACGCCGCGCTTGGCCAGGGTGGTGCGTGGTCCAGTGCTCAGCGTCAAGCGCTGGGACCATGTGGAGGCCGCCCGGAGTGTGGGCGTGAGTGAGTTCAACATTGCCACGCGTCACGTGCTGCCGCTGATTGTTTCGCCGGTTTTGGTAGAAACCAGTCTGACCCTGGCGCAAACCATTTTTACCATCACGGCCTTGTCGTTCCTGGGTCTGGGACCGCCCCCACCGGACCCCAATTGGGGCGCCATGCTGTCAGAGGCGCGGCAATTTATGGAGCTGGCCCCGCTGGCCGTGATCGGCCCGGCAGCGGCCATTGTCTTTGCCACACTGACCTTCATCGTTCTGGCGAACGGCTTGCGCGAACGGTTGGACGTGGCAAGCCGATGATGATGACTCCCGCTGCGCTTTTAGAGGTTCGAGGCCTTACGGCCCAGTTCAACCGTGGCGATGTGGCTTCACAGGTTGTCAAAGGCATTTCGTTCGACATTGGTGTCGGTGAGTCGGTAGGCTTTGTGGGCGAGTCGGGCTGCGGCAAGAGCGTGACGGCACGGGCGCTGATGCGCCTGGCACCAGAGGGTTCGTCGGTTGCCTGGGGCGGCACCGTGCTGTTCAAGGGCCAAGACCTTCTGCAGGTCAAAGAGCGGGTGATGCAGGACATCCGGGGGCGACGCATTGCCATGGTATTTCAGGATCCCATGTCCTCGCTGAACCCGGTGCTGACGGTAGGCGCGCAGATTGCAGACATCGTGCGCCGGCACACCGGGGCATCTGCCAGCCAGGCGCGAAAAAGGTCTGTGGAACTGCTGGACCTGGTCGGCATTCGCGACGCAGCGCGTCGCGCGGATGACTATCCGCACCAGTTTTCTGGCGGCATGCGACAACGTGTCTTGATCGCCATTGCGGTGTCTTGTCAGCCTGACCTGCTGATTGCCGATGAGCCGACCACGGCGCTGGATGTGACGGTGCAGGCGCAGATCCTCCGGCTGTTGATGCGCCTGCGTCGGGAGCTGGGTATGGCGCTGATGTTAATCACGCATGACTTTGGCGTGATCGCGGGCATGGTGGACCGTGTGCATGTGATGTTGGACGGCAAGATCGTCGAGACCGGCTCGGTCGACGCCCTGTTTGCCAACCCCCAGCAGGCGTATACACAGGCTCTGCTTGCGGCTGTGCCGCGGCTCGACGTGGCCGGGAGGCTGGCATGACCGAAAGCGTTCAGCATCCCCTGCTGCGGGTGCGCGATCTGTCGGTGACCTTCCCGGCGCGGCCGGGCAAGGCGCCTGTGTTGGCCGTGGATCGCGTGTCCTTTGACATTGGCCGCGCGCAAACCCTGGCTCTGGTGGGCGAGTCTGGCTCTGGCAAGACCACCACTGGGCGAGCTATTCTGCAGTTGCAGGCCAGCAGTGGCGGCTCGGTGCAATTGTTGGGCCGAGAACTGGGGCAACTCTCCCGAGATGGGCTGCGCAGCATGCGGCGTCACATGCAGTTTGTGCTGCAAAACCCCTACAGCAGCCTGCACCCGCGCATGACGGTGGCCCAGACGCTGGCTGAGCCACTGCGGGTACACCGTTGCGTACCAGCCGAATCGGTGACCGCCCGGGTGGCGGAGTTGATGACGCTGGTGGGGCTGGAGTCGGCCATGGTGAGCCGCTATCCCCATGAGTTTTCAGGGGGGCAACGCCAGCGCATCGTGATTGCCCGTGCATTGGCGGTCAGTCCGGATTTCGTGGTGTGCGACGAGCCGGTCTCGGCGCTCGATGTAAGCACCCAGGCCCAGATTGTTGCCCTGCTCAAATCATTGCAAACTCGCTTGGGCCTGTCTTACCTGTTCATTGCGCATGATTTGGCGTTGGTGCGCCAGGTGGCGCACCGCATCGCCGTGATGTTTGGTGGGCAGATTGTCGAAATGGGCGGGTCTGATCAGGTGTACGGCAATCCCAGCCACCCCTACACCCGCGCCTTGCTCGATGCTGTGCCGGTGCCTGATCCGGTCCTGCAGCGTCAAAAACTCTCTGAATCAGCTGCCGATGTGCAATTTCACGGGCTCAGACCAAAGGCAGGGCCTTGCGTATTTGGCGAAGACCATGCGCAAAGCGGCACAGCCTGCTGGCATGAGGTCGGAGCCGGGCACGGCGTGTCCTGCCGGTTCTGGCCAACACCCGCAGCGTAAAGCCAGCTCAGGCCGTTTGCAGCAGCTCAACCAGGCGCGTCAGCGCATGGCGCACCGTGGCCTGGCGCACGGCGGCACGGTCACCGTCAAAGTGGCATTTTTCGGTCAGCACCTGCCCGGGCAGGGCAAAGCCGAACCAGACGGTGCCCACCGGTTTGGCCGGGCTGCCGCCCGTGGGGCCGGCCACGCCTGTGACGGCCACCGCCACCTGGGCGTGGGAATGGGCCAGCGCACCTTCGGCCATGGCCTGGGCCACCGGGCCACAGACGGCACCGGCGCGGCGCAGCACGCGTTCAGGCACGCCCAGCAGCTCGGTCTTGGCCAGGTTGGAGTAGGTGACAAAACCGCGCTCAAACCAGGCGCTGGAGCCCGCCAGGTCGGTGCAGGCGGCGGCAATCAGGCCACCGGTGCAGCTCTCGGCGGTGACCAGGTGCAGCTGCTTCTTGAGCAGCAAATCGGCCACCAGGCCGCATGAATATTGGATAGTTTGCTCTGTATTGAGTAGCATAAGCGTTACCAGGCGCGCCAGAGTGCGATCACCAGCAGGGTGCAAGCTGCTGCGACCAGGTCGTCAAACATGATGCCCAGACCGGCTTTGCGCCAGGCGTGACGATCGCGCGCGGCGTCCAGCCGGTGGCACAGCGCGTCGGCCCAGCCCACCGGCCCGGGCTTGGCGGCATCAAAGTAGCGGAACAGGGCAAAGGCCAGCGCCTGCCCGAGCAGGCTGGTCGGTGTGACCAGCCAGAGCACCAGCCAGAAGGCGACGATTTCATCGATCACGATGGCGCTAGGGTCCAGCACCTGCATGTTGCGCGCGGTCACGGTGCTGGCCCAGGTGCCCAGCAGCAGGGTGGTGGCCAGCAGCAGTGCCCAACGGCTGTCTGTCATCCAGGGCTGCAGCGCCACGAAGGCCAGCCAGGCCCACAGCGTACCGGCCGTGCCGGGTGCGACCGGGCTCAGGCCGGAACCAAAGCCCAGCGCCAGCAAATGGGCCGGATGGGCGAACATGAAGCGGGCCCCGCGTGCAGTCATGGCAGGATTATCCTGGCGCCGCGGCCACCGCCCAGCGCAGCTTGGTGGAGACCGAACGGGGGTTGTCGCGTCGTTCCTGGGCCGAGGGCCTCAGCGCGTCGGGCGCCACCCGGGCATAGATGCCGCTGCGCTCACCGGCCTGGAAGGCCTTTTTCACGCGCCGGTCTTCGCCCGAGTGAAAGCTCAGGATCACCACTCGGCCGCCCGGCTTCAGGCAGGTTGGCAGCAGCGCCAAAAAGCGCTCCAGCACGCCAAACTCGTCGTTCACGGCAATCCGCAGCGCCTGAAACGTGCGTTGCAGGGATTTGGTGGTTTCGATTTTTCGTTCTGCCGCGGGCATGCGGCCTGGCAGGGCTGCGGCCACGGTTTTCCGCACCAGGTCGGCCAGCTCAGTGGTGGTTTGCAGGTACTGCCCCTGCAGCGCTGCGGCCAGCGGCAGGGCCCAGGGTTCGTCAGCGTTGTCGGTGAGCAGCTCACGCAAGGCAGCGCGGGTGACCGACTGCAGCAGCTCTGAGGCCGTCTGACCGCTCGCCTGGTTCAGTCGCAGGTCCAGCGGACCCTCGGTCTTGAAGCTGAAGCCACGCGCCGGGTTGTCGATCTGCATCGAAGACACACCAAGATCGGCCAATATGAAGTCAAAACCACCGCCGGCTTCAGGCAGCAGCGCGGCCACGCCGTCAAAATTGATGTGGCGCAGGATCAGCGCCGAGTCATCAAAGCCCAGCGCCCGCAGGCGTGCTTCAGTGCGGGCAAACTCGGCGGGGTCAATGTCAACGCCAAACAGCCGCCCGACCGGGCTTAGCCGGGCCAGCAGTTCGCGCGCGTGGCCGCCATAACCCAGTGTCGCGTCCAGCCCGACCTCGCCCGGCTGTGGCGCCAGCAGCGTCAGGATCTCAGCCATGCAAATGGGCCGGTGCATGCCGGCCGGGGTCTGGCCGCGTGCCATCACCTTGTCGATGGCGTCGGCATGGCTGAGTGGGTCCAACTCTTTGTACTTTTCGGCAAAGCTGCGCGGGTGGGTGCCGGCATAGCGCACGCGGCGTTGGTGGGGTGGCGCTTTGTCACTCATGGGTCGATTGTGCGGCAGGCGCCGGTGGCGTCGCAGGACAGCCCGCACCAGGCTCAGCCAAAGTGGTCAAAGGACGTGTAGGTGTTGACGACGGGCCGGCCTTGGCCGTCGCACAGGCGCAAGCCCGGTTCCGCCTCGATCCGGCCGATGCGGGTCACCGGGGTCTGGCTGGCCTGAGCCGCCGCTGCCACTGCCGCGCCCGCTGCCGCCGGCGCGCTGAACAGCAGCTCGTAATCGTCACCGCCAGACAGGGCCCAACGGCGCCAGTCGGCCAGTTCGGGTTGGGTATCAAATTGGCTTCCAGCCCTTTCGTAGTATGACTTTGCAGCTACCAAAGATGTAGCAATATCGACATCGACCGTGGCGCCGACGCCGGACTGCCGCAGGATGTGGCCCAGGTCACCGAGCAGGCCATCGCTGACGTCGATCGCGGCGCTGGCGACACCGCGCAGCGCCTGCCCCAGACACACACGCGGGCTGGGCTGCTCCAGGCGCGCGCGTGCTGCGTCCAGCACGCTGGCGGGCACGCTGAGCCGGCCGCGAAACACATCGAGCGCCAGCGCTGCATCGCCCAGTGTGCCGCTGACATAGAGCTCATCGCCCGCCTGTGCGCCCGAGCGCAGCAGCGCCTGCGAGCGGCCATGAAGTACTGGCACCTCGCCAAACACCGTGATGCAGATGTTGAGCGGCCCGCGCGTCGTGTCGCCGCCCACCAGTTCGCAGCCGTGCGCATCGGCCAGCGCCAGCAGGCCTTGGGCGAAGCCGCCGAGCCAGGCCGCATCGGACTGCGGCAGGGCCAGTGCCAGCGTCAATGCCAGCGGGGTGGCGCCACAGGCGGCCAGGTCGCTCAGGTTGACCGCCAGTGCCTTGTGGCCAAGCCGGGCCGGATCGACGGTGGCCAGAAAATGACGGCCTTCCACCAGCATGTCGCTGGAGACGGCCA
>JBAXMQ010000018.1:0-36221 GCA_037134215.1 Betaproteobacteria bacterium | reverse complement strand
GCGAGCACCAGCGCAATGGTGCGCCGCACCAGCATGTGCGGTTGCATTTGCCGGTCAATGGGGGCTGAAGTTCTGGTGTTGTTTTGCATGGTTGTCTCCTGGCTGGCGGGTCAATGGGCTTTTGTTGTTTTGTCAGGGGGTCAGGTCATCACGCTGGGCTGGTCCATGCCGGTCCAGTGACGTACACGGGCGAGTTGTTCGGCCAGCATCACCAGGGGTGCGAGCGCCTGCTGGAGCGGCAAATCATGCCGGGACGGATCGGGTTCATGGCGCTCCAGGTAAAGGCGCAGGGTGGCGCCTTCGGTGCCGGTACCCGAGAGCCGGAACACGACCCGGGAGCCGTCCTGCAGGATCACGCGCACGCCCTGCTTTTGGCTCACGCTGCCGTCCACCGGGTCGGTGTAGGCAAAGTCGTCGGCCAGCACCACGGTTTGCCCGGCCAAGGTCTGGCCCACCAGGTGCGGCAAGGCGGCCCGCAGTTCGCGCATCAGGGCATCGGCCCGTGCCGGTGCGATGCCCTCGTAGTCATGGCGCGAGTAGACGCAGCGTCCGTGCCGGAGCCAGAGCTCACGCACCAGGGCCTCCACCGGCTGCCCGGTCACTGCCACCAGGTTCAGCCAGAACAGCACGGCCCACAGGCCGTCTTTTTCGCGCACATGGTCGGAGCCGGTGCCGTAACTTTCTTCACCGCACAAAGTCACCAAGCCGGCATCAAGCAGGTTACCGAAAAATTTCCAGCCGGTGGGCGTCTCGAAGCAGGGGATGCCCAGGTCCTGCGCCACCCGGTCAACCGCCGTGGAACTGGGCATGGAGCGGGCCACGCCGCGCAGGCCGCCCTGGTAGGCCGGTACCAGGCGCGCATAGGCCGCCAGCACCGCCAAGCTGTCGGAGGGCGACACCACAAAGTGCCGGCCAACAATCATGTTGCGGTCGGCATCGCCATCGGTGGCGGCACCCATGTCCGGGGCATCGGCGGCATACAGGTGGGCAATCAGGTCGGCGGCGTTGACCGGGTTGGGGTCCGGGTGCAGCCCACCAAAGTCCTCGCGCGGCTCGGCATGGACCACCGTGCCGGGCGGTGCCCCTAACTCGCCCTCCAGCAGGGCGCGGGCGTAGGGTCCGCCCACCGCCCACATCGCGTCCAGCCGCAGGCGAAAGCCCGAGGCCAGCAGGCGGCGGATGGCAGCGAAATCAAACACGCTGCGCATCAGGTCGGCATAGTCGGCCACCGGGTCAATCACCTTCACCGCCATGCCCTCCAGCGCCAGGGTGCCCAGGACATCCAGCGGCAGGTCGGGGCTGTCGCTGGTGTGGATGGCCTGCAGCTGCAGGGCGCGCTGGTAAACCGCCTCGGTCAGCGCCTCGGGCGCCGGGCCGCCGTTGGCCACGTTATATTTGATGCCAAAGTCGCCCTCCGGCCCGCCCGGGTTATGGCTGGCCGACAGCACGATGCCGCCGCTGGCGCCATGGCGGCGTATGACTGCGCTGACGGCCGGGGTGGACAGGATGCCGCCCTGGCCCACCAACACCCGGGCATAGCCCTTGGCCGCCGCCAAGCGCAGGATGCTCTGGATCGCCACGCGGTTGTGGTAACGGCCGTCGCCGCCCAGGACCAGGGTCTGGCCGGTGGCGGCGGGCAGCACGTCAAACAGGGCCTGTACAAAATTTTCCAGGTAAAGCGGCTGCTGGAACACCGACACTTTCTTGCGCAGGCCGGATGTCCCGGGGCGCTGACCGGCATAGGGTTGGGTGGACAGGCTGATCAGGCTCATGGTGGGGCGGGCTTCATGGGGTGGGTGGATGAGGTCAGGCCAAGTCAGACTCTGCCACAGCCAGCCACAGCGCGCCAGCCGGCACGGTTTCGGTCGCTCCAAGCAAGCGGTCGTCCTCGTCGGTTGCGGTGTCGAGTTGCAGCCGCCAGCCGCCGGGCGGCAGGGCAAACCGCGCGGGCTCAGGCTGTGGGTTGAGCAAGAGCAGCACACCCTGACCGACCCCTTGCAATTGCAGCGTCAGCGCCTGGCTGCGAGGATCGTCCCAATCCGTGCCGCGCAGGGGCTGGCCGGCAGCGTCACGCCAATGCGCGGCTGGACCCTGCGCCGAGGCCATGGTCTGCCACCACTGGCTGGCCTGCAGCAGCACCAGGCGCTGGCGCAGCGCCAGCAGTTTCTGGACAAAGGCACACAGCGCTGAGTCAGCCCGCGCCCAGTTGAGCCAGGTGGTGGGGTTGTCTTGGCAATAGGCGTTGTTGTTACCGCGCTGGCTGTGCCCGATCTCGTCACCGGCCAGCAGCATGGGCGTGCCCAGCGACAACAACAGCGTGGCCAGCAAAACACGCTGCTGATGCGCGCGCCGTGCCAGAACGCTGGGCTCATCGGTCTCGCCCTCGATGCCGTTGTTGGTGCTGAGGTTGTGGGCGTGCCCGTCGCGGTTGTCCTCGCCATTGGCCTGGTTGTGCCGCTGCGCATAACTGACCAGGTCGCGCAGCGTGAAGCCGTCATGGGCGGTGATGAAGTTGACGCTGCTGTGAGCGCCACGCCGGCCGGGCACAAACACGTCGCTGGAGCCGGCCAAGCGACGGGCCATGTCACCGCGGCTGCTCTGGCGGTGCAGCCAGAAGTGGCGTTGGGTGTCCCGGTAGCGGTCGTTCCACTCCAGCCAGCCGGGCGGAAAGGCGCCAAGCTGATAACCACCTGTGCCGATGTCCCAGGGTTCGGCAATCATCAGGCCGCGGCTGAGTACCGGATCGCTGGCGATGGCGTGCAGCAGAGGCGCGTCGGGCTGAAACGCGCCCTGCACCGCTTCGCCGCCGCGCCCCAGCACCGGGGCCAGGTCAAAGCGGAAGCCGTCCACGCCAAATTCGAGAATCCAGCGCCGCAGGCTCTCCAGCACCAAGCGCCGCACCAGCGGCTCGTCGAAATTGACGCTGTTGCCACAGCCGGTCCAGTTGGCGTAACGGCTGCGCTCATGCGGCACAAGGTGGTAATACAGCGCGTTGTCGATGCCGCGCAGCGACAAGGTTGGGCCCCATTCGTCGAGCTCGGCCGTGTGGTTGTAGACCACATCGAGCACCACTTCCAGCCCGGCACCGTGCAGGGCGTCGACCATGGCACGGAACTCGGCGCGGGCATCGCTGGCCGGGCCCTCACTGGCGTAGCGCGCCTCGGGCGCACTCCAGCCCACCGGGCTGTAACCCCAGTAGTTGCTCAAGCCCAGCGCCTGCAGCCGCGCCTCGTCGGCGCGGTGCGCCACCGGCATCAGGCAGACCGTGGTCACGCCCAGAGACTGGAGGTGGGCCAGCACCGCCGGGTGCGCCAGGCCGGCATAGCGGCCGCGCTGGCTGGCGGGCACCTCCGGGTGCAGCGCCGTAAAGCCCTTCACGTGCAGCTCGTAAATCACGCGCTGGGCTGGATCGAGCAGAGGTTGGGGGGCGGCGGGCGGGGCCAAATCCGCCACGACCCGCGCCTTGAGCGCCGTGGCGGCGTTGTCGCGCGGGTCCGGCAGATCGCCCGCGGGACTCCGGGGGTCGTGCCCCAGATGCAGGTCGTCGCCGCAATAGTGGCCCAGCACCGCACGGGCGGCTGGGTCGAGCAGCAGTTTGGCAGGATTGAACCGGTGTCCCTCATGCGGCGCCCAGGGGCCATGCACACGCCAGCCGTAGACCAGGCCAGCCCCTATGCCCGGCCCCAGCGGCAGAGCGCCGCGCCACACGCCTTCCTGCGGTTCCGGCATGGAAAGGCGCGCGGTCTCGCGCTCGCCAGCTGAATCAAACAGACACAGGTCCACGGCCGTGGCATGAGGGGCGGCCAGCGCAAAATCGATGCGGTCGCGCCCCAGTTCAGCGCCCAAGGTTGCGCCCTGGCCTGGCAGCAGGGCCGGTGCACCAGACAGGTTCGCGGTGGCAGTCATGCCACCAGCTGCAGCACGATGCATGCCAGCGGTGGCAGGTCAAGGCACAGGGACTGCGGCCGCTGCTGCCACGGCAAGGGCTCGGTGGCGCCAGCAGAGCTGGACACACCGCTGCCGCCGTACACCGCCTGATCGGTGTTGAGCAACTCTCCCCAGGGTCCGGGGTGAGGCACTCCGACCCGGTAGCGCCAGCGCGGCACCGGCGTGAGGTTGCACACCACCACCAGCGCACGGCCGTCGCGGGCGCGCCGCTCAAAGGCCAGCACCGACTGCGCCGCATCATCGTGGCTGAGCCAGGCAAAACCGGCAGCCTCGGTGTCGAGCTGGTGCAGCGCGGCATGGCCTCGGTAAACCAGGTTCAGGTCGCGCACCAGTCGCTGGATGCCCAAGTGACCGGGCTGGCCCAGCAGATTCCAGTCCAGCGCAAGATCGTGGTTCCACTCGCTGGTCTGTGCGAACTCGCAGCCCATGAACATCAGCTTTTTGCCAGGGTGGGTGAACATGAGCCCATAGCAGGCGCGCAGGTTGGCCAGCTGCTGCCAGCGGTCGCCGGGCATCTTGGCCAGCATGGCGCCTTTGCCATGCACGACTTCATCGTGCGACAGCGGTAACACGAAATTTTCGTCAAACGCGTAGACCAGGCTGAAGGTGATGTCGCCCTGGTGGTGTTGCCGGTGCACCGGGTCCAAGGCCATGTAGGCCAGGGTGTCGTGCATCCAGCCCATGTTCCACTTGTAATGGAAGCCAAGCCCGCCGCCCTGCAGGTCGGCGCTGGGGGGGCGGCTCACGCCGGGAAAGGCGGTGGATTCTTCGGCCAGGGTGATGGCGCCGGGCCGCTCCACACCCACGGTATGGTTCATCAGCCGCAAGAAGGCGATGGCCTCCAGGTTCTCGCGGCCGCCATGCCGGTTGGGCAGCCACTGGCCCTCGGCCCGGCTGTAGTCGCGGTACAGCATGGAGGCCACGGCGTCCACGCGCAGGCCGTCGATGCCGAAATGCTCCAGCCAGTACAGCGCGTTACCCACCAAAAAATTGCGCACTTCGGTGCGGCCAAAGTTGTAAATCAGCGTGTTCCAGTCCTGGTGGAAACCTTCGCGCGGATCGGCGTACTCGTACAGTGCCGTGCCGTCAAAGCGCGTCAGGCCATGCGCGTCCGAAGGAAAGTGCGCGGGCACCCAGTCCAGGATGACGCCCAGCCCAGCCGCGTGGGCCGCCTCGACAAAGTGCCGGAAGTCCTCGGGCGTGCCGAACCGCGCAGTAGGCGCATACAGGCCCACCGGCTGGTAGCCCCAGGAGCCGTCAAAAGGGTGCTCGCTGACGGGCATGAGCTCCAGGTGGGTAAAGCCCATATCGCGGGCGTAAGGCACCAGGGTGGCTGCCAGCTCACGGTAGCTCAGCCAACGCCAGCCATCGGCCTTGCGCCAGGACCCCAGGTGCACCTCGTAAATGCTGATGGGCTGGTCGAAGCCGTTGGCGCGCGCCCGCTCCGGCGGCATGACGCTGACTGGCGGCAAACCCTGCACGATGCTGGCCGTGCCGGGCCGCAGCTCAGACCGGAACGCAAAGGGATCGGCCTTGAGCAGCAGCTCACCGGATAAGGTGCGGATTTCAAACTTGTAGAGTTCTCCCACGCCGAGGCCGGGCACAAAGAGCTCCCAGATGCCGCATTCGCGCCGCAAGCGCATGGGGTGGCGGCGGCCGTCCCAGCCGTTGAAGGGCCCCACCACCGACACACGCTGGGCGTTCGGGGCCCAAACAGCGAAGCTGACCCCGGCCACCGATTGCAGGTCGCGTGGATGGGCGCCGAGGCACTGGTGCGGTCGGCGATGCGTGCCCTCGGCCAGCAGCCAGGCGTCAAGCTCGCCCAGCACCAGGCCGAAGCGGTAGGGGTCTTCCATCAGCACCAGCGCCGGGAGCGCTCGGCCGGGTGGGCCAGGCCACTGCACGCGCAACAGGTAGTCGAAAGGCTGACGCCGCCGGGCCAGCTGGGCGCCGAACACCTCGCTGCCCGCCAGCCGCTGCAGGCCGGCCACACAACGGCCAGTGTCGCGGTCGAGCAGGTCAACGCCGAGCGCGCCGGGCAAGAGCACATGCACCCAAAGCTGCCCATCGCGCGCTTGCATGCCCAGCACAGCGCAGGGGTCGGGATGCCTGGCGCCCATCAGCGCGGCAACATCGTCATCGTTCAGCATGCGCCGACCCGGTTGGCTGGCCCATTCGGCCGTAACGTAGCGCGAGTTGACGCAGGCGTTGTGCCGGCTCGGGGCCGACCTGGGCCCACTGAAAACGCCAGGCCCAGTTGCCCTCCCCTACGCCCGGCCGGTTCATGCGGTGTTCGCCGGCGAGGCCGAGCACATCCTGCATCGGGTAGATCGCCATGCCGGCCACGCTGGCGCAGGCGGCATGGATCAGGGACCAGGCGATGTCGTGGTCGTCGCACACCAGGTAATCCCGCACATGCTGGCGGGTCGCCTCAGGCAGGGTCTGCCACCAGCCCAGGCTGGTGTCGTTGTCATGGGTGCCGGTGTAGACCACGCTGTCAGCCGTGTACTGGTGGGGCAGATAGCGCGAGCCGGCGTCCTGATCAGGGCTGAATGCGAACTGCAGCACCCGCATGCCGGGCAGGCCATGGCGTTGGCGCAGCCCGTCCACCTCGGGCGTGATGACCCCCAGGTCTTCGGCAATGATGGGCAGGGCACCCAGGGCCTGGGTTGCCGCGTGCAACAGCGCGTCCCCTGGGGCGACCACCCAGCGCCCATGGATGGCCGTGGGCTCGTTGGCCGGAATCTCCCAGTAACTCTCAAAACCGCGAAAGTGATCCAGCCGCACCAGGTCGACCAAGGCGCAGGTGCTTTGGATGCGCGCGATCCACCAGCGGTAGTGCTCGTCCGCGTGAGCGGACCAGCGGTACAGCGGGTTGCCCCAGCGCTGGCCGGTGGCGCTGAAGCCGTCGGGCGGCACACCAGCGACCACGGTGGGATGGCCCGCGACATCCAGCTTAAACAGTTCGGGGCGGGCCCAGACGTCAGCGCTTTGGTGGGCAATGAAGATCGGGATGTCCCCCACGAGGCGCACGCCACGGTCGTTGGCATAGACCTTGAGCCCGTGCCACTGCCGAAAAAACACCCACTGGCAGAACTGCCAGAACAGGCAGGCGTCTGCCAGCGCCAACCTGGCCTGCTTCAGGGCCAACGAGTCGCGCTGCGCCAAGGGCTGAGGCCATTGGGGCCAAGTCAGGCCCGAGTGCTGCGCCTGCAGGGCCATGAACAGCGCATAGTCGTCCAACCAAGCCGACTGCTGGAGGCAAAAAGCAGTCAAATCCTGGCGATCGGCTGCGCAAGCACGGGCTTCAAACCCTGCGGCTGCCAAGGCCAGGACGCGCATACGGAACGCGATCACGGGCTCAAAATTCACCGTCTGCTCGCTCAGGTCGACAGCTGGCGCCAGCGCGTCGGCGTCCAGCCAGCCCTGCCGGTGCAGGTCGGCCAGGTCAATCAACAAGGGGTTGCCGGCAAAGGCCGAACTGCTCATGTAGGGCGAATTGCCCAAGCCAATGCCGCCGAGCGGCAGCATCTGCCACAGGCTTTGCCCGGCCGCCACCAGCCAGTCGACAAAATGGTAGGCAGACGGCCCCAGGTCGCCGCTGCCGTGCGGGCCGGGCAATGAGGTGGGGTGCAGCAGCACGCCGCTGGCGCGTGGGAATTGCATGGAGGGTCAATAGGCTGCTTGGGTAAGTGTAAGCTCAGGAATCGTGCCAGACGCTGGAGCGGACTGAACTGCAACACTGGGCAGTCCCTCGTTCAGATTGTCATGTGCATCCATTCAGCCTATCCGTGATGGCGCCGGAAATCGCGGAAAATCCGATCATCCCAACCACCCCACACGAGAGCGCCTATGAAAAAGATGACTGTACGAGCGCGGCTCACGGCGACCTTCGGAGGATTAACGCTGATCGTTCTGCTTGTCGCCGGGATGTCGATCAACTTGCTCTCAGAGGCGAACGCCCGGTTTGAACGCTATGTCGGGGGTATCAATGCCCGGGCGATGATGGCGGCGCGCGTGCGGGCCGCAGTTGATTTGCGGGCGATTTCGGCGCGCAATCTCGTGCTGGTGAGCAAGGACGCCGACAGGGAACTGGAACGGCAAACGGTCCTCAAAGCGCATGCCGACGCCACAGACAGCCTTGCAAAACTCCAGGAAATGGCCAACGCCGCTCAAGTGCCGGAGCAGGTTCGTCAGATGATTGCCGACATGGCAAGCATTGAGAAGGCCTATGCGCCAGTCGCGCTCAGCATCGTTGATTTGGCGCTCAATGGCCAGCGCGATGCAGCGATTCAAAAAATGAACACAGAGTGCCGACCCTTGCTTGCCGCGCTCGTCAAAGCCACCAACGCTTACGCTGACCTCACGGCGTCGCGGGCGCAGAATCAGATTCAAGCCGGTGCCGAGGCCTACGCCTGGCAACGGAACGCACTGCTGGCGACAGGCGCGATTGCGCTGCTGCTGGCTGTGATGGCAGGCGTCACGATCACCCGCAGCTTATGGCGCGAGCTCGGCGCTGAGCCGGCTGAATTGCGCGGCATCATGGGCCGTGTGGCGGGTGGTGACTTGACGGCCCAAATCCACTTGCTGCCGGGCGATCAAAGCAGTGTGCTGGCCATGGTTCAGAAGATGCAGGCATCTCTGGTGCAAATCGTTGAGTCTGTCCGGCAGGATGCCGACAGCGTGTCGAGTGCGGCGGCAGAAATTGCCAGCAGCAACCAGGACCTGTCTGCGCGCACCGAGAGCCAGGCCAGCGCTTTGGAGCAAAGCGCCGCGTCCATGGAAGAGTTCAGCGCCACGGTACAACAGAACGCCGGCAACGCCCGCCAAGCCAATCAGCTGGCCCAGAGCGCCAGCAGTGTGGCCGAGCACGGCGGCGAGGTGGTCGGGAAAGTGGTGGAGACCATGCAGGGCATCAACGACAGCTCGCGTCGGATCGCCGACATCATTGGCGTGATCGATGGCATTGCCTTTCAGACCAACATCTTGGCGCTGAATGCGGCGGTGGAGGCGGCACGCGCCGGCGAACAGGGGCGTGGCTTTGCCGTGGTGGCGAGCGAGGTGCGAAGCTTGGCAGGCCGCAGTGCCGAGGCTGCCCGGGAGATCAAGTCATTGATCTCGGCCAGTGTGGAGCGTGTCGGGCAAGGCGCGGCGCTGGTCGATGATGCTGGCAAAACCATGGCCGACATTGTGGCGGGCATCCGGCAGGTGGCGTCCATCATTGGCGACATTTCGACGGCCAGCCAGGAGCAAAGCCTAGGCGTGTCACAGGTCGGCGAAGCGGTCAGTCACATGGATCGGGCCACGCAGCAAAACTCGGCCATGGTCGAAGAGATGGCTGCGGCGGCAACTGACATGTCAGCCAAGGCTCAGCAGCTGGTGCAGACCGTTGCGGTGTTCAAGCTTGCACGCCAGGGTTGACATCCGCAGAGGGCAACCCTGAGTTCGCAACCACAGTGAGCAGATCCGGGATCTGCGCGGCATGCGCTATCTGCCGGTTGTGCACAAAGCCTCTTGGTGCAAAGACACAAAGGTCAACTACATCGCCACCTTGACTCGCAGCGCACATCACAAACGCCAACCTTGAAAGCCGACGTGAATCATCTAAGAAATTTGATTTTGGTGCTGGGCGATCAGCTCGATGTAGAGGCTGCGGCTTTTGATGGGTTTG
This sequence comes from Betaproteobacteria bacterium, assembly GCA_037134215.1. Classification (GTDB taxonomy): domain Bacteria; phylum Pseudomonadota; class Gammaproteobacteria; order Burkholderiales; family Burkholderiaceae_C; genus Rhodoferax. The sequence goes on along the minus strand of JBAXMQ010000018.1, from coordinate 26,602 downwards.
ATCCCGCACAAGACGCTGTGTGGATGGCCGAAGCTCACGAGGAGTCCACCCACGTTTGGTCAAGCAAGCAGCGTATCACCCTGTTTTTGAGCGCTATGCGTCACTTTGCGCAGGCGCTGCGTGACGCAGGCCGACCGCTTCACTACCACCGGCTTGACGACACCGGCGCTATCGCCGATCTGGACAGCCTTGGAGCCAAGCTGGGGGCCGATTTGGTCGGACTAAAACCAGAGCGCGTGGTGATAACCGCGCCCGGGGACTGGCGCGTGCTCCAGCAACTCAAGGCTGCAGTCGAAGCGGCAGGTCTGAAGCTGGAAGTCCGCGAGGACAGGCACTTTTTTACGACAGTGAGCGAGTTTGCAGCCCACGCCAGCGGGCGCAAGTCTTTGCGGTTGGAGTACTTTTACCGGGAGTTACGACAACGCCACAACATCCTGATGGATGACGGCAAGCCCGCGGGTGGCCAATGGAATTTTGACGCCGACAACCGCGAAGCCTTTGGCCCCCAAGGCCCTGGCCCAGTACCAGCACGCGCGACCTTTCAACCTGACGCCCTCACACAAGAAGTGATTGCACTGGTTAACACCCGCTTCGCCAGCCACCCCGGGATACTGGGGAGCTTTGCCTGGCCAGTTACCCGCAGCCAAGCCTTGCAAGCATTGCAGCGCTTTGTTGATGAGCGTCTGCCGCTTTTTGGCCGCTATGAAGATGCCTTGTGGCCCGGCGAGCCCTGGCTGTACCACTCGCACCTGTCCTCAGCCATGAACCTCAAACTGCTCAGTGCGCAGGAGGTGGTTCAAGCGGTGGAAGCGGCTTACCGCGCCGGCCATGCGCCGCTGCAAAGTGCCGAGGGCTTTATTCGCCAAATACTGGGATGGCGCGAGTACGTGCGGGGAATTTACTGGATGCAAATGCCCAGCTACATCGAGCGCAATGCCCTCAACGCCAAAGAAGAATTGCCTGCCTGGTTTTGGACCGGCCAGACCGACATGGCCTGCTTGCGCGATGCCATCACGCAGACCCTGGAACACGGCTACGCGCATCACATACAGCGCCTGATGGTCACGGGCCTTTATGCCCTGCTGCTGGGTGTGCGGCCGCAACAGGTTCACAGCTGGTACCTGTCGGTCTATGTGGACGCGGTCGAGTGGGTGGAATTGCCAAATACGCTAGGGATGAGCCAGTATGGCGACGGCGGCCTCATGGCAAGCAAGCCCTACGTGGCGACGGGCAAGTACATCCAGCGCATGGGTGGGCCTTGCAAAGATTGCCGTTACGACCCCGCGTTGCGTGAGGGTGAACGCGCCTGTCCTTACACCACGCTGTACTGGGATTTTTTGATGCGGCACGAAACACTGCTGGCCAAGAACCTCCGCATGGCTCTGCAGGTCAAGAACGTGGCGCGAATGACGGACATCCAAAAACAAGCCGTGACGCTTCGTGCCGACGCCATCCGCTGCGGTGAAGTCGGCGTAGCCCAATGACGACACTCGATACGTTCGCGCCCACGCGCCAAGCGGCTCTGGAGCGCCTCAGCGCCGTTCGTCCTGGCGACTATGCGCGCAGCCGAAACGCCATTGAGGGCGCCGTCACTGGCTTGTCACCCTACATCACCCATGGATTGATCAGTCTGACCGAGGTTCTGGCCGGTGTGACCGCCAAGCATCCGCTGGATGTGCAACACAAGTTCGTGTTCGAACTGGGTTGGCGCGAATACTTTCGCCATGTGTGGGCGTTTCAGGGCGACAACATTTTTGAATCTTTGCGCGAGGGCCTGCTGCCGCAGGCAAGCTACTCAGCGCAACTGCCTGCCGATATTCGCCAAGCTGCTTCCGGTGTGCCGGTTATCGATATGGCTGTGCGTACTTTGTACGCCACAGGCTATTTGCACAACCATGCCCGCATGTGGCTGGCCAGCTATGTTGTGCACGTGCGCAAGGTGGATTGGCGGGTTGCAGCAGACTGGCTGTACGGCCACCTGCTCGATGGTGATCTTGCCAGCAACCACCTCAGCTGGCAATGGGTGGCTGGCACCGGCAGCAGCAAGCCTTATCTTTTCAATGCAGACAATGTCGCCCGCTACGCGCCTGCCCTTTGGCACAGCCCAGGCACTGTGATCGACCAGTCCTATGAAGGATTGGACAGGCTCGCCCGACAACCCATGCGCAGATCCCAGAACGAGCACGCCGCGCCCACCCAAGGCACGCTGATCGAGCCTCCACTTCTTGCGGAACCGCCCCTCGATCTGGGCTGGACACAGCCTGACGCGGCGGCTGTCGCAGGCCGTGAGGTGTGGCTGGTGCACCCCTGGCGTCTGGGCGATCTGCCCACTTCCTTGCCAGCGAACACGGTCGTGGTGGGCGTGTTTATCACCGACTTTCACCGCGCCTGGCCTTGGAGCGAGCGGCGCTGGCGCTTTGTTGCCAGCCGAATGGCTGAACTTGCTACGCTGCGTTGGCAGGGTGATGCGGCAGCACTCAGTGCAGCGCTGCAAGGCGCCGCCCGAGTGCGCAGTGAGGACGAGCCGCATCTTGCGCCTTGGTTGGCAAGCTTGGCAGTTTGCGAAGCGCAGAGCAGGCTTTTCCCGGCGGTAACCAGGCGCTGCGACTCATTCAGCCAGTGGTGGACACGGGCCTCGCGCGGCTTTGCGACTGCTTCTGATTTGCTAGCGGCCCAACAAGCGCCAGCGTGGTGAACCTAGGAGAACCAGACGATGAACCAGACGACCCAGACCAACTCAAGCCAGTGCACTGCACCACTGACCGTGCTCTACGACGGCGCCTGCCCCTTGTGTCGGCGTGAGATTGCCGTCTATCGTGACCTGCAACCATTGCAGCCAGGCTCGCCCGTGTGCTTTGCCGATGTCAGCGACACGGCTGTTCCGCTGCCCGCCGGTACAACCCGCGAACAATTACTGTCGCGGTTTCACGTGCAGGGCCGAGATGGTCAACTGCTCAGCGGTGCGCAGGCATTTTTGGCCTTGTGGGCTGCCCTGCCCGGTTGGCGTTGGTTGGCCTTGGCCGGACGCCTGCCGGGAGCGGGCTGGGTGATGGAGCGGATGTACCGGCTGTTTTTAAGGTGGCGGCCGATGCTCCGGCGCTGGGCTGCGCGCTGGGACTGACACCGCCACGCAAAGCCTGCATCCGCTTGTCAAGCACCCGTGCATTTATTGACGCCAGTTTCCTCATGCGTCTTTCCTATGGCATCCATTGTTCAGGCCAGATCGCCTTCTGCTTTGCGGGACAAACTTGTGAACTTGGCTGGCCACCTCTTTGTTAAAAAATGAACAAGGACTGCCAAACCCCGCAGGAGATTCGCCACCAAATATGGAAGGAACTCGGACGTGCGAGCCAAGACCGGCACCATGCCTGGCGAACACCTGTGCTGGCTACGGTGGGCGACGACGGTGCCGTCAACGCCCGAACCGTTGTACTTCGCGGCGTGGATGTAGCCAGCCAGACCTTGCAGATCTTCACGGACCGGCGAAGCCCTAAGGTCCAGGAAATCGTCAGCGAGTCCAAGGCAATGTTCGTCTTCTGGAGCGCTCGCCTTAACTGGCAATTGCGGGTGCGGGTATGCATCACCAATCAAACCTCTGGCCCTCAAGTTGAAGCCCATTGGCAGCGAATCCAGCAAACGGCTGCCGCCGCGGACTACCTGGCACCGTTGGCACCTGGCAGTCCACGCCCTGAACCCTTTAGCGCTCTACCGCTGCCTCAGCAAACCAATCACTTTGCCCTGTTGATCGCTCAAGTTTCGGAAATAGATTGGCTGGAGTTGGGGCGCGCAGGGCATCGACGAGCACATCTGACGCAACAAACATGGGAATGGCTGACACCCTGAGATCGCGTTAACAGCCTAGATTTTTCAAACCGTGAAATCCCAAGCAGTGCATTTGACAGGTAAATAGTCATCGGATATGACGATGATCTGGGTAGAGACCGCTGAGTTCACAAGGATACCGAGAAGTCTATACATTCAAAACGCCACATTTTTGGCGTTTCAGGAATTCCTGATATTTCGGAGCTTTTTATGAAAAAGACTTTCATCGCTGCAGTTCTGGCCCTTGGCGCTGCACTGACCGTTCAAGCCAAAGACATCGTTGATACAGCTGTGGGCGCTGGCAACTTCAATACTTTGGCGACCGCACTCACCGCAGCTGGCTTGATTGACACGCTCAAAGGAAAGGGCCCGTTCACGGTGTTCGCACCCACAGATGCAGCCTTTGCCAAGATTCCTAAAGCCGACTTGGATGCTTTGCTCAAAGACAAAGCCAAGCTCACTGCTGTACTGACCTACCACGTGGTCCCCGGTAAAGTGATGGCTGCAGACGTCAAAGCCGGCAAAGTTAAAACTGTGCAAGGCTCTGAAATCACCATCACCACCATGGGTGGCGTCATGGTCGACAAAGCAAAAGTTACAGCGACGGACATCGTGGCTGACAACGGCGTTATCCATGTCATTGACAGCGTGATCATGCCCAAGTAAGACAACACCCAATGCATTTGATATTTTGTTTTTTAGGGGCTTGAATGGTTACGTCAGGCCGCTGCGGCAGGTAGCAGGCAGGGCAAAAAGCAAAAGGCCCCGCATGGTGCGGGGCCTGAGGCTGCCTCAAGGCCTGTTGAGCAGGTTTGAGGTCTTTGTACTGGCGGAATCGGAGGGATTCGAACCCTCGATGAGGCTCTACACCCCATACTCCCTTAGCAGGGGAGCACCTTCGGCCACTCGGTCACGATTCCTGGCTCGCTGAAATTATCTCACGACTGCCGGGCGTTTGGTCAAGCTGGGGCTTGGTCCAGGTCAAAAGCCTTGTGCAGGGCACGCACGGCGAGTTCCATGTATTTCTCGTCAATGACCACCGAGGTCTTGATTTCAGAGGTGGAGATCATCTGAATGTTGATGCCCTCCTCGCTCAAAGACCTGAACATCTTGCTGGCTATGCCGACATGGCTGCGCATGCCGATGCCCACAATGCTGACCTTGCAGATCTTGGCATCACCCACGACGGCCTCCGCACCCAAACCAGGCAGCACGCGGGTCTTGAGCAGGTCCACCGCGCGGGCGTAATCGCTGCGGTTGACCGTGAAGCTGAAGTCGGTTTTGCCGTCTTTGCTGAGGTTCTGGATGATCACATCGACCTCGATGTTGGCATCGGCCACGGCACCCAGGATCTGGTAGGCGATGCCGGGCTTGTCGGGCACGCCCAACACGGAGATCTTGGCTTCGTCGCGGTTGAATGCAATGCCGGAAACAATGGCCTGTTCCATGTGTTCGTCTTCCTCAAAAGTGATCAAGGTGCCGGATTTGGCTTCTTCGGCGATGTCAATATCCCAGGGCGTGAAGCTGCTGAGCACACGCAGGGGCACCCGGTATTTGCCGGCAAATTCGACCGAGCGGATCTGCAGCACCTTGGAGCCCATCGAGGCCATCTCCAGCATTTCCTCAAAACTCACCGTGTGCAGGCGGCGTGCCTCGGGCACCACCCGCGGGTCGGTGGTGTAGACGCCATCGACATCGGTGTAGATCAGGCACTCTGCAGCCTTCATGGCCGCAGCCACAGCCACGGCCGAGGTGTCGGAGCCGCCGCGGCCCAGGGTGGTGATGTTGCCCTGCGCGTCTACCCCCTGAAAGCCGGTGACGATGACCACACGGCCGGCGGCCAGATCGGCACGCACACGGGCATCGTCGATGCCCTCGATGCGGGCCTTGGTGAAGGCACTGTCGGTGCGGATAGGCACCTGCCAGCCGGCATAACTGACGGATTCAAGCCCCTCGGCCTGCAGTGCAATGGCCAGCAGTGCGCTTGACGCCTGCTCGCCGGTGGCGGCGAGCATGTCGAGTTCACGGCGGTAGGCTTCATCCGGCCGGGCCGGGGCCAGCTCCTTGGCCAGGCCCAGCAGGCGGTTGGTTTCGCCACTCATGGCGGAGGGCACCACCACCATGTGGTGGCCGGCACGGGCCCATTTGGCCACGCGCTTGGCAACCTGGCGGATGCGCTCGGTCGAGCCCATGGAGGTGCCGCCGTATTTATGAACGATCAAGGCCATCGGCGTGTGTTGTTGTTGTTCAGGTCATCTTGGGCTGAGGCGGCGCATTGTACCAATCGAGCACCGGGCCGCGGCGCTCCACAAAGCCGTCTGCCACCTTGATCAGGATGCGGTGGCCACGCGTGGTGCAGGCTGCAACTTGGTCGAGCAACTCCTCCAATTGGGCGGCGCTGGGTGCCGCGCCGAAGCGGCTGCGCAGCCAGTGGCGCAGCGCGTTGGCCTGGCGCTCGCGGCTCAGGCCTTGCAGAGCAGCAATCTGCGGCGGCACGGCGGTCTGCGCCAGGTCAATTTCGGCCAACTCTTGCAACAGGTGCTGGGCCTGCGCGGCATGCCGGGCGCTGCGGGCCAGGGTGCTCCGGAACTGCGGAAACACGGCCTGCAGCGCCGGCAGCAGCTCCGCCCGGATGCGGTTGCGGGTGTAGCGGGGATCGGCATTGCTGGGGTCTTCGACCCAAGGCACGCCTCGCGTCAGCAGCCAGGGCCGCACCTCGGCACCAGCCAGGGCCAGCATGGGCCGGTGGTAGCTCAGGCCGGCACGCTCCCAGCGGGCAGGCATCGCGCTCAGCCCGGGCAATCCGGCGCCCCGGCTTAAAGCGAGCAGCAGGGTTTCCACCTGGTCGTCGGCGTGCTGGGCAAGCGCTATATCTTTGATAGTGAAAGAATCAATACAGTCAAGGGCTAGCGCCTCAAAAGCCTGATAACGCGCGCGCCTTGCGGCGTCTTCGGGGCTCTGCCCTGACGCATGGCGCGCATCAACCCGGCGCACATGCAAGGGCACCCCGAGCTGCTTGCAGACCTGGAGGCAATGCTGCTCGAAATCATCGGCTGCGGCCTGCAGCCCATGGTGCACATGGAAGGCATGCACCTGCCCCTGCCACCGCTCAGCGCAGGCCAACAGCAAAGCGGTGGAGTCAGCCCCGCCGCTGAAGGCCACAGCCAAAGGCAATCCCGGTGAAAAACCCGCCAGCGCTCCGGCCAGGCCGGTGCTCATGACGCCCCTGCCGGCCGTCTAACGGCCTGCCACCCGGGTGTCGGTGAACCGGCCATAGCTTTGCAGGCGCTCGTAGCGCCGGTCCAGCAGCTCGCGGCCTTTGAGGTCGCTGATCTGCCGGAAGGCATCGGTCAGGGCACGTTTGAGAAAGGCCGCCATTTGCTTGTGGTCACGGTGCGCACCACCCACGGGCTCGTTGACGATTTTGTCCACCACGCCCAGCGCCTTGAGACGGTGCGCGGTGATGCCCAATGCGTCGGCGGCGTCCTGTGCCTTGTCTGAGGTTTTCCAGAGAATGGAGGCGCAGCCTTCCGGGCTGATCACCGAATAAATGGCGTACTGAAGCATCAGCACCTGGTCAGCCACCGAGATGGCCAACGCACCGCCTGAACCACCTTCACCGATGATGGTGGTGATGATGGGCACCTCCAGCTGGGCCATCTCGAAGATGTTGCGGCCGATGGCCTCGGACTGGCCGCGCTCCTCGGCATCAATACCGGGGTAGGCGCCGGGGGTATCGACAAAAGTGAACACCGGCAGCTTGAACTTCTCGGCCGTCTTCATGAGCCGCAGCGCTTTACGGTAGCCCTCGGGCTTGGTCATGCCAAAGTTGCGCAGGCCGCGCTCTTTGGTGTCGCGGCCTTTTTGGTGGCCCAGCACCATGCAGGGCGTGCCATTGAAGCGGGCCAAGCCACCGACGATGCTGAGGTCGTCGGCAAAATGCCGATCGCCATGCAGCTCCACAAAATGGGTGAACAGTTCGTTCACGTAATCCAGGGTGTAGGGCCGCTCGGCGTGGCGCGCGATCTTGGTGATCTGCCAGGGGGTGAGCTGACTGTAGATGTCCTTGGTCAGCTGCAGGCTCTTCTTGGCGAGCTGATCGATTTCGGTCGAAATGTCGACGGCCGACTCGGTCTGGACGTAGCGCAACTCTTCGATCTTGTGCTCAAGCTCGGCAATGGACTGCTCAAAATCGAGAAATACTTTTTTGGCCATCTGCGTTCCTCTACGGTCTGTCAAAGACCCGATCAATAGTTTACAGGCTGCGGGTCCAGCGACCGCCAAATGTACCAAGTTGCCACGCTGCAGTAAGGCATCCAGGCGGCGGCGACCTCGCGCGCATCGCTGCGGCTGACGGTATCGCCCGAAAAATAGCATTTGCTGATGCCGTTGATCAAGCCCACGTCGTCGAGCGGCAGCACATTGGGCCGCATCAGATGAAAGATCAGGAACATGTCTGCCGTCCAGCGGCCAATGCCGCGGATGGCGACCAACTCGGCAATGATGGACTCGTCGTCCATGGCGTCCCAGTCTTTGACATGCACCGAACGGTTGCCAAAATGCAGGGCCAGGTCCACCAGGTACTCGACCTTGCGCGCACTCAGGCCGGCGGCGCGCATGTCGTCTACCTTGAGCTTGAGCACATGGGCGGGCGTCATGCGGCGCGGCAGCAGGGCAAAGCGGTCCCACACGGTTTGCGCCGCCTTGACCGAGATTTGCTGGCCCACAATGCTGCGGGCCAGGGTCACGAACGCATCGCCCCGGGTTTCCAGGCAGGCGTTGCCAAACTGCGGAATGAGCCGTTTCATGACCCTGTCCTGCTTCATGAGGTGCTGGCAGGCGTCGTCCCAGTAGGCTGGCGTCAGCCGCTGTAATGCTTCTTTTTTTGTAGCAGCCATCTCAATAAATACCAGAGCTGCAGGCGTATTTAAGGCAAAACCCGCTCATTGAACGGCCTCCCAGGTGGTGCCGCCAGGCGCGTCTTTGAGGACCACGCCCTGCGCCAGCAACTGCTGGCGGATGCCATCGGCAGCAGCAAAATCGCGGTCTTTCTTGGCTTGGGCGCGTTGCGCGATCAGCGCCTGAATGACCTCAGGCGCGAGGCTTGCGCCAGCCTGCAAAAACTCAGACGGGTCCGCCTGCAACAAGCCCAGCGTGCCGCCGAGCGCGCGCAGCAAGCCGGACTGGGCGGCCGAGTGGCTGCGGTTGACTTCGGTGGCCAGGTCAAATAAAACCGCCACGGCTTCGGGCGTGCCAAAGTCATTGTCCATCGCGCTCTTGAAAGCACTGGCAAAAGGCGCGGACCAATCGATGCTTTGGTCAACAGCAGGCACCAGCGCCAGCGCCGTGTAGAGCCGGCGCAGGGCGCTGCGCGCGTCTTCCAGGTGGGCGTCGCTGTAATTCAAGGCGCTGCGGTAATGGGCGCGGACGATGAAAAAGCGGGTGGTTTCAGCGTCAAACCGAGCCAGGATGTCGCGGATGGTGAAAAAATTGCCCAGACTTTTGGACATTTTTTCGTGGTCACGGGTCACAAAACCATTGTGCATCCAGATATTGGCCAGGGGCTTGCCAGTGGCACCCTCGCTCTGGGCCATTTCGTTCTCGTGGTGCGGGAACGGCAGGTCGGCGCCACCGCCATGGATGTCGACGGTGTCGCCCAGCAATTCGCCGCACATGGCCGAGCACTCGATGTGCCAACCCGGCCGGCCCGGGCCCCAGGCACTGTCCCAGCGCACGTCTTGCGGCTCGCCGGCCTTGGACGCCTTCCACAGCACGAAATCCAGCGGGTCATCCTTGCCCTCGGCGACCGCCACCCGCTCGCCAGCACGCAGGTCATCGATTGACTTGCCGCTGAGACGACCGTAAGACGGGAATTTGCGCACGGCGTAGTTGACATCGCCGTCGGCCGCCGGGTAGGCCAGACCTCGGTCGACCAATCGGCCAATCAGCGACAACATTTGGGGCACGTAGTCGGTCGCGCGCGGCTCAAAACCGGGGCGCTCGATGCCCAGGGCATCGGCGTCCTGGTGCAAGGCCTCGACCATGCGGTCGGTCAGGGCGCGGATGGTCTCACCGTTTTCGACGGCACGGCGGATGATTTTGTCGTCGATGTCGGTGATGTTGCGCACATAGCTGACGCGCAAGCCGCTGGCCTTGAGCCAGCGCTGTACCACGTCAAAAGCGACCATGGAGCGGGCGTGGCCGAGGTGGCAGAGGTCGTACACCGTCATGCCGCAGACATACATGCGCACATGCCCTGGCTCCAGGGGCACCAGGGGCAGCAACGCGCGTGACAGGGTGCTGTAAATTCGAAGGTTCATGTCTGTCAGGGCAGGGAGAACAGAGGCAGGGGGCGGGCTTTGGCTGGACTTCAAAACAGCGGTGCTGGCACCCACTGCGTGGTGAGGCTGAAGCCGTTTGGATGATCTTGCTGGTCTACAATCGAATCCAGTATATCGTCCCCGGCCCTGGCCAGGGCAGCCATTTTTTTGGGGATCAGGCGCAAGCCGAAACGCGACTCATGACATCAACATTTTCCCGACTTGTGGCCAGCATGGCGACGATGTTGTTGGCGGCTTGCCTGGCCAGCGCAGCGCATGCCGACGATTACAGCGACGCCATGCAGTTGCTGCGCGCTGGCAAACTGCCCGAGGCCATGGCCCGGGCCGATGCTTTTCTGGCAAGCAAACCCCGTGACCCACAAATGCGCTTCCTGAAGGGCGTGATCCTGCGGGATTCCGGCAAGCTCAACGAAGCGGTCGTCATATTCACCAAGCTGACCGAAGACTACCCGGAGCTGCCCGAGCCCTACAACAACCTGGCCGTGCTGTACGCAGGACAGAGCCAGTTCGACAAGGCGCGGGCGGCCCTGGAAATGGCCATCCGGACCAACCCCAGCTATGCCACGGCCCACGAAAACCTGGGCGATGTGTATGCCAAACTGGCCAGCCAGGCTTACAACAAGGCCTTGCAGCTCGACGGTACCAACACCGGAGTTCAGCCCAAGTTGGCCCTGATCCGGGAACTGTTCACCCCCAGCGCCAAAACGTCACGGCCAGGCGCCTCGGTACCGGCACCTGCGCCTGCACCCACACCTGCTACGGTGCCTGCACCAGCACCAGCACCTTTACCTGTACCTGCACCCGTTCCGGCACCTGCGCCAGCGCCTGCTGCACCGACCCCAGCCCCTGCCCCAGCAGCGATACCCTCTAAGCCAGCGACCGATGACGCCGCCGTCCGGGAGGCCACCCTGGCTGTTCAGTCCTGGGCCAAGGCCTGGTCGAGCAAAGACATGGCGGCCTATCTGGGCGCTTACGGCAAGGATTTCGACCCACCCGGCAAGCAATCGCGCAGCAGTTGGGAGGCCGAGCGCCGCCTGCGCATCACTGGCAAATCGAGCATCTCGGTGAGCCTGGAGAGTCTGACAGTCAGTGTTAGCGGCAACAAAGCCAGCGCCAGATTCCGGCAGGATTACCGTGCCGACACCCTCGCCGTGTCGAGCCGCAAGACGCTTGAACTGCACAAGGTCGGTGAGCGCTGGTTGATCGTCAAGGAAACCACCGGCAACTGATAGTCGAATGAGGTTCACCCGCGTTTCTGGCCATGTTGCCCCTTCGACAGGCTGATGGTCCGATGAAGAACAGGCTGCGCCTGCTGGCGCTGCTGGCCGTGTTGGTTTGGAGCGCTGGGCAGCCGGCCCTCGCTGCCAAAAAGGCGTCAGTTGCGGCCACTGCGCCGCAGGCACCTAAAGCGCCAGAAGCCGGTCAGGCCGAAGCCCGTCTGATCGACATCTACCGGCTGTTGGCCGCGGCCCAGAGTCGGCAGGCGCTCGACAAAGCGGAGCGACTGGTACAGGACTACCCGAACTTCCACCTGGCGCAACTGGTCTACGGCGACATCCTGGCGTCACGCAAACGGCCCGTGCGTGTGTTGGGCGACCTGCCGACACCGCTGGCGGCCGACACTCTCACCGGCCTGGAGGAACTGCGGGCCGAATCGAAGGCCCGGCTCAAGGCTTTGACCGAACGCCCGCCGGCGTCTGCCGTGCCGGCGGAGTTTGTCAATCTGTCGCCGCGCAACCGGCATGCCATCGCTGTCGACACATCGCGCTCTCGCTTGTACCTGTTTGAAAACCGGCCCGAGGGGCTCCAGCTGCTGGCCGACTACTACATCTCGGTCGGTCGCTCCGGCGTGGAAAAAACGGCGGAAGGCGACCTGCGCACGCCGCTGGGGGTGTACTTCATCACCAGCAACCTGGACCCCAAGTCGCTCGGTGACTTCTACGGTGCCGGTGCCCTGCCCATCAACTACCCCAACATGCTCGACAGCAAGCGCGGCAAAACCGGCAAGGGTATTTGGCTGCATGGCACCCCGCCGGGACAGTTTTCTCGGCCGCCGCTCGCCACGGACGGCTGTGTGGTGCTGACCAACCCGGACCTGCTTCGGATCATTCGCACCGTGGAGGTCGGTTCAACGCCCGTCGTGATCTCGCAAAGTCTTCGCTGGGTCGCACCTGAGCGTGTCCGAGCCGACGCGCAGCCCTTCCAAGCGGCCCTGACGGCCTGGAAACAGGCCAAGGCCAGCGGCGACATCAACGCCCTGCTGACGCATTACAGCCCCGATTTCAGCAGTTATGGCAAAACACTGGGTGATTGGACGCCCGTGATGCGCACTGAGCAGGGCCGGGTCAAGGGCCATACCATCGAGCTCAAAGACCTCTCGGTGCTGCGCTGGACGGACGCTGCCGACACCATGGTGGTGACTTTCGGCGAAGTCGCCGGCGGCCAGCGAACCGGGCCCATCAAGCGTCAGTACTGGGTTCGCCAGGGTAACCTGTGGAAGATATTTTTTGAAAGCAATATCGCATGATTTTTCAAGTCAAGTGGGCTGCAGCCCTTAAGAGTATTGGCTCGGCAGCTATTTTTTTTATAGCAACTTTGACGCTCGCCGAAGAAGCGCCCAAAGTTCGCTTTGCCACCAGCGCGGGCGACTTCGTGGTCGAGGTCTACCCCGACAAGGCGCCCAAGACCGTCGAGAATTTTCTGCAGTACGTGCGTGACAAGCACTACGACGGCACCATTTTTCACCGCGTGATCGACAACTTCATGGTGCAGGGCGGCGGCTTCGACACCAAGTTTGTCGAGCGCAAGTCGCGCCCGCCTGTGGCGCACGAGGGGCGCGAGGCGCTGAGCCGAGGCGGCCCGAAAAACGTGGTCGGCACGCTGGCCATGGCGCGAACCAATGACCCCAACTCGGCCACCGCCCAGTTCTTCATCAATGTGCGCGACAACGCCTTTCTTGACCCGACCCTGATCCCGCCCGGCGACCCGGTGCCCAAGTTTGAGTACCAGGGCCGGGTGTACGAAAATACACCGCGCGCCAACCTGCTCAACGCGCCGCAACTGTTCGGCTACACCGTTTTTGGCAAGGTCGTGAGCGGTATGGAGGTGATCACGAAAATCAAAACCACCCCGACCGGGCCGGGTGGGCCTTTTCCGACCGATGTGCCCAAAACCGCCATTCTTATCAACTCTGCAACCCTGGTGAAGTAAATCATGAGCAACCCACAAGTCGAACTCCACATCAATAACTACGGCGTGATCACGCTCGAACTCGACCAGGACAAGGCGCCCAAGTCGGTCGCCAATTTCCTGCAGTATGTGGCCAAGGGCCATTACGACAACACGGTGTTCCACCGCGTCATCCCCGGCTTCATGGTGCAGGGTGGCGGCATGGAGCCTGGCATGAAGCAAAAAGCTTGCGACAAGCCCATCGACAACGAGGCCAACAACGGTCTGAAGAACCTGCACTACACCGTGGCCATGGCGCGTACCGGTGACCCGCACTCGGCCACCGCCCAGTTCTTCATCAACGTGGCAGACAACGGCTTTCTGAACCACACCGCTATTTCTGCCCAGGGCTGGGGTTATGCGGTGTTTGGCAAGGTGGTGGCGGGCAGCGAAGTGGTGGACAAGATCGCCGCTGTCAAGACCAGCCGCAATGGCTACCACGACGATGTGCCGGTGGAAGACGTGGTGATTGGGCGCGCCGTCGCCCTCTGAGCTTTGTCATGCCGGCCCCAGAGCTCGTGGCGCCAGCGCACTGGGCCTGCATTGACTTCATCTCCGACCTGCATCTGCAGGCCGGCGACACGGCCAATGTGGCGGCCTGGCACGCTCACCTGCGCAGCAGCCCGGCCGATGCCCTCTTCATTCTGGGTGACCTGTTTGAGGTCTGGGTTGGCGACGATGTGTTGTCTTCCGCCAATCCGGCCGATCGGTTTGAAGCCGAGTGCAGCCGCGCGTTGCGAGCGGCGGCTCAGCAGTGCAGCGTCTTTTTGATGCACGGCAACCGCGACTTCCTGCTGGGGCCAGCCTTTGCCCAGGCCGCCGGCCTGACGCTGCTGTCGGACCCGACGTTGTTGGTGTTTGGGGGCCAGCGCTGGCTGCTGTCTCACGGCGACGCCCTGTGCCTGGCCGACCACGACTACCAGGCGTTCCGCCAGCAGGTGCGAAGCCCTGGCTGGCAGCAGGCGTTTCTGGCCCAGCCCCTGACGGAGCGCCAAGCCACGGCGCGCGAACTGCGCAGACAGAGCGAAGCCCGCAAGCAAAGCGGGGAACCCTATGTCGACCTGGACCCGGCTGCCACCCGGGTGTGGCTTGTTGCGAACCAGGCGGCCACCCTGATCCATGGCCACACGCACCGGCCCGCCACGCACGACCTGGGCGGCGGCCTGCAGCGGATGGTTCTGAGCGACTGGGACCTGGGGGCCGTGCCACCCCGCGCCGAGGCTTTACGGCTCTGCCTGGATGAGAGCCAACCGGGCGGGGTGCTGACCCAGCGTCTTGCCTTGCATGGCTCTGGCGCGTCAGGCTGACAAGCCGGGCCCGCCACCTCAGACGGGCAGCGCGTCCATCTGCCAAGGCTCCAGGAATTGCTCGGCATAGCGCAGGTGAACGCCTTGCCGAATGAACACGTCAAAGAGGTCCGGGTCAATGTGGCCGGTGTCTTTGAATTTTTGCATGATGCCGATGGCCTGGGACAGCTTCATGCCCTTTTTATAAGGCCGGTCGCTGGCGGTCAGTGCTTCAAAAATATCGGCAATCCCCATCATGCGGGCCTGAACCGACATGTCTTCGCGTTTGAGCCCCTTTGGGTAGCCCTTGCCGTCCATGCGCTCATGGTGACCGCCCGCGTACTCGGGCACGTGCTTGAGGTGCCGGGGCCAGGGTAATTGCTCCAGCATCTTGATGGTGGCCACAATGTGGTAATTGATGGTCGATCGCTCATCCTGGGTCAGGGTACCGCCGCGAATGCTGAGATTTTCCAGCTCGTTCTCGGTCAGGAAAGGCGCCAGCTCGCCGTTGACATTGCGCCAAACGCGGTGGCTGGCAATCTCTTGCACCCGGGCAATCGCCGCATCGTTCATGTACTCAGCGCCCTTGTTGGTCGCGCGCAGAAATTCACGGTCGGCATCGATCGCCAGCTTGGCCGCCTCGCCCTGGCCCTGCGCCAGGGCCTCAGCCTGCGGATCGACACAGGGACGCAAGGCAAGCTGGGCACGCAGCACCTCGATCTCGGCGTCACGCTTGAGCACTTCGAAACGGGTATCCACCAGCGCCACCCGGTCGAACAGGGTCTCGAGCTTGGTCGCCTTGTCCACCACATGCACCGGGGTGGTGATCTTGCCGCAGTCGTGGAGCAAACCGGCAATTTTCAGTTCGTAGCGGTCGCGGGCGTCCATCGTGAAATCAGCCAGCGGACCCTCGGTGTTTTCGGCCACCGCATCGGCCAGCATCAGGGTCAGCTCAGGCACCCGCGAACAATGCCCGCCGGTGTACTGGGACTTTTCCTCGATGGCCACGTTGATCAATCGGATCAGCGACTCAAACAACACCTCCATCTGGCTGATCAGCAGCCGGTTGGTCAGCGCGATCGCAGCCTGTGAGGCCAACGACTCCACCAAGCTCTGGTCGGCCAGCGAAAACGGCAGCACCTCGGTGGTGCCGGGCTTCTGTGCATTGAGCAGCTGTAACACCCCGATCACCTCGCCCTCGTGGTCCTTCATCGGCACGGTCAGGAAGGACTGGGAGCGGTAGCCGGTGCTTTGGTCGAAGCGACGCGTGCCTGAAAAGTCAAAAGCCGGGTCGGTGTAAGCGTCAGCGACATTGACGGTGCGCGCATGGATGGCCGCATGCGCAGCCACCAATGAGTCGTTCGGGGCACCGTCCTGGTTGCGCAGGGGCAGGTTGGGGAACTTGATCGGCGTGGCCGAGCTGCCGCCCATGGCGATGTTGAGCGAGTCGGTGCGCATGATCTCAAAGCGCAGGGCAGTACCGTCCTCTGTCACCCGATACAGCGTGCCGCCATCGGCGTTGGTGATCGATTTGGCCGCCAGCAGAATTCGCTCCAGCAGCGGCACGATGTCGCGTTCACGCGACAGCGATGCCCCGATCTCGTTGAGGCGCTCCAGCCGAGCCAGGACGGCTTCTATGGTTTCCAAGGCAATCTCTCCAGAGGGGTCAAGTCCGGACCAGGATTTTGAGGGTATTCTGAAGACGACGCGCGCTGTCGCCATCGTAAGGGCTGGCCAACACCCGGGCGACATCCTGGCCCCAGGTCTGCGCCGGCGCTGGATCGTTGCGGCGGGTGAGCAGTTGCAATTGCAGGGCACGGCGCGCGTCCAGGTGGGCCGCAGGCGTGGGCAGTTCGGCTGCCATTTCGAGCCGAAGCAGGGCTGGCTGCGCCTGGCCACCCGGCGCCTGAGACAGCGCCTGTCCCCAGGCGCTGCGCGTGGCCGGGCTGACCCGGCCGCCAAGCTCCTGAAGGGTGGGCACGGCTTCGGCGCTGCGCTGCTCCCAGGCAGTGAGCAATTGCGTCAGCGCTTCGCCATGGGCCTGCGCAGCCAGTTTACGCAGGGCCAGTTGCGCCCGGTCCAGCGCATCGCGCTGGGCCCGGAACGCCGCATCGCCCAGGCGCGGCGCCTCAAACCTCGGGCCGGCAGTGGCATCGGCGGGTCGGCGGTCCTGCAAGCGGCCGCCCGGGCGCTCGTCGCGCCCGCCGCGTGGCGCATCGCCGGCACCAAAGCGGGGTCCGTCCTTGCGATCGCCGAACTTTGGCCCGCGCCCTGGGGGTTGCGGTTCGGTTTTTTTCATGCCGGGGCGGTCATCACCGCGGACTGCCACCACCGGCCGCGCTGGTGGCTTGGGGGTTGCGACCGGAGTGGCAGGCTCCGCGGCAACGGTTTCGGCCGGCAGCGCTGTGGCGTCCTCGGCGGCCGAGATCGGCGGCATTTCGGCAGGGGCTTCGGTGGCAAGCTTGGTCGCCTCGTTCGCCGCCAGCGCGTGCACGGCGGCTTGCGCCTGGGCCTGGCCACGCAGGGCCGCCTCCAGCCCGGCCATGGCGGTACGAATGGCCTGCGCGTCACCGCCGGCATTGGCAGCCTCCAGCGCACGAGCGGCATCGAGCACCACCCGATCGCGCTCGCCCAGCGCGGCCTCGGAACGTTCACGCTCCTGTGTCTTACGGTTGAAGGCATCGTCAATTGGCTTGCGGAACGCATCCCACAGCTTCTGTTCCTGGCGCCGGTCCATGGGCACGCGTTGCGCCTCGGCCTGCCAGCGCTGTTGCAGCGCCCGCACGGCATCGACGCGCAGCATCGGCGCCTCTCCCAGGGCACGCGCCTCCTCAATCATGGCCTGGCGTGCGAGCAAACTCTGCGCCTGCAGCGCCTCCAGGGGGGCGCAGGCGGCATCGAAGGCCACTTTCCAAAGCGGCTGAAGCTCGGCAAACATTTTTTCACCAACATGCCCTGCCTCGCGCCAACGGTCGGCAAACTGGTGCAGCAGCCGGGCAAAACCCTTCCAGTCATCGTCGAGCGCAGTGGCATTGGCCGCCGCCCAGGCTCGAACTTCTTCAATCAGCGCCAGCCGATGGGCACGGTGCTCGGCCGTTTCAGCCTTGATCTTGTCCAGCCAAGCCTCGACCACTTTGTGCGCCTCGTTACAGGCCTCGTCGAAGCGTTTCCAGAGCCCGTGGTTGGGCACGCCACCTTGGTCGGTCTGTTTCCACTGCTCTCGCAGGGCGCGCAAGGACTCCTGCATCTTGCGGCCGCCGATGGCCTGCCCTTCGGGCCGCTGAAGCAGGCCCTCGGCTTTGGCCACCAGTGCCTCGCGCAGCTGGTCAGCGCGCCAACGTTGCCAGCCCTCCAGCTCGCCGGCAGCCGCCAGCGCGGCCTGGGCCTGCGTCTCCAGCTTGTCGTCGACCAAACGGCCATGGTCCTTGAGGGCCTGGCGCAGGGCGGCAGCGGCGCCAGCACTGGCCTTGCCATGGCCCTCCGCAATTTCTTGCTCTAATTTTGAGAGCATCTCAGCCACGGCTGTCGTGGCCTGGGCCCGGATTTCAGGGTCAACCTTGGGCTTCTGGGGCTTGCTCACCGGCTCGACCGACAGACCACGTGCTGCGCGCAGCTCATCGGCCCACACCGGCACTGGCGGCAAAGCTGCGTGCGAATCCTCGGCGGCGCTGACGGCCAGCCCCAAGGCCTCCTGAAATGCCTCCCAAACC
The DNA here is from genome assembly GCA_037134215.1 of Betaproteobacteria bacterium. GTDB lineage: Bacteria > Pseudomonadota > Gammaproteobacteria > Burkholderiales > Burkholderiaceae_C > Rhodoferax. The sequence continues at coordinate 8,215 of JBAXMQ010000018.1, read as the reverse complement.
ACCAGCAATTGGCTGCGCGAGGTGTCCAACAGGGGCGGAAAACGCGCCTCGACACTGGCCCAGAGCGGGTCGCCGGCCAGGGCGGTGGCCTGCGCCTGCCAGTGCGACACGTCACCCTGCAGGGTTTGAATCACGGCCTGGGCTTCACGCCAGGATTTGGTGGACAGGACTTCGATGCGCTGCGCCAGCAGCACCGCAGCCTCGCGCTGGACCTGAACGCGGTGCTGCAGGTCTTCAATACCTTTGACCCGCTCAGCGAGTTGCCCCTTGATCGCCAGCAGCGGCTCCCGGCTCAGCGGTGCGCCGGCTTTGGCGGCATCCCGCTGCCAGGCCATGGCGTCAGCGATGTTCAGCTTGGACATCGCCAGCAGCGACTGACCCTTGTCGGCCCACTCCTGGGCGATCGATTCCTGACTGCGGCTGCGCTTGATCTCATCGAGCTTTTCCCGCAGCAGGCGGGCCGCACCTTTGTCCCGCCCACTGAGCTCCTTGAACACGGTCTGCATCTGTTCCTGCGTGGGGCTAGTAGCCAGCCAGTCGCGGATGCGGGTGGCGCGCTCGCCGGAGGTGTGGGCCGAAAACGCCCCGCCCGTGAGCGCATCCAGCGGATGCGGCTCGCTGGCTCGGGCCGGTGCGGGGGCCGCACTGGTGGTGTCAGGTGTCTTGGAGGAGGCGGAAAAAGAGAACATGGCAAACCAGAACAGGAATCAAGGACTCCCGCCACAGGGCAGCGGGGTTGGACTGTGTATTTTCGCTGTTATTTTGGTCGGCGGCGCAGCCCTAAGGGGTGCTGAGGCTCAATTCAGCGCGCGGACGCCATGTTGCCTCTGGCGGTACCACCCGCGCTGGGCCCAGAAACAGGCGATCAGCGGGTACGTCACGCGTGGCCAGGTAGTCACGCACCGCCACCCCACGTTGCACCCCCAGCACACGGATCTGCTCCTCTGACGCATTTTGATGGCTTATCAGCAGGTTTTCCATGTCCTGCTGCGGCAGGGTCTGCAAAGCCCCCTGCGCGGTGCGCGGCTTGGGAATGTCGGCGCGCTGGTAAACCTGCAGCAGCAAGGCCGCATAGTCGTCGGTGCCGGATTCAGGAACGGTCAGCGCAGCGACTGCGGCGGGCGTGGCGCCACCCAGCAGGGCAAGCCGGCGCCGCTCCGCCAGCACTTGGGCCATCAACTGCTCGCGCCGGAAAGCCTCGCGCTCGACATCCGGGCTGGCCTGGCCAACCACGGTCATCTGCAGCGCTGGGCGTTCCAGCAGCACGTCCGCCACCTTGTCCAGTGCGGCCCTGGATGCGGCGGGCAACACAGCCGAACCCGCATCAAATTCGACCTGGCTGAGTTCGTCCGGACCCGCCAGGGCACGGCCGATCAGGCTGAACGGCGCGGTCACCGCCCGTACCAGCAGGTTACCGATCAGCTTGAAGACCAGGGGCATGAGCTTGAACTCGGGGTCATTGATAGAGCCGCTGACCGGCAGGTCGATGCCGATGACACCACGGCGGTCGGCCAGCAGTGCCACCGCCAGCTTGACCGGCAGGCTCGCAGGTGCGCCCTCGACCTTGTCGCCAAAGGTCAGCTGGTTGAGCACAATGTTGTTGTTGGCGACGAGTTGCCCGTCGGGCTGCACCTGGTAGCTGAGGTCGACACTGAGTTTGCCGCGCTCGATGCCATAGCCGGCATAGCGAACGGCATAGGGCGAGAGCTGCGGCAACTCCAGGTCGCGCACCCTGGCCTTCAGGTCCAGCGCCAACGGCCTGGCCAGGGGGTTGATCAGGCCCTCGATGTCCAGGGTGGCCGTACCCTGTGCCCGGCCACGCACCGACAGCTCGGCCAGTTCCGGAGCGCCAGCCCTGGGCTGCGAGGAGAACGCGCCCAGCCGACCCGTGAGTTCGGTCAGCTTGGCTGAGTAATTGGGTTTGATGAAATTGTCCGAGAAATCCACCCGCCCGTTGATCAGGCTCACCGGCCCGAGACGAACCAGCGGCTCAGGCACCTCCGGCTCGGACGCCGCCACGGCGTTGGCTGCAATCGCCGATTGAGGTTTCAGCACATCCAGGGCATTGAGGCGGCCGGTTTCATCCAGCTCCAGCCGGGCGTAAAAGTCGCTGAGCACGGTCTCTGCCACCGCCACGCGCAGGGGGCTGCCGGGCGCCAGCGCCAGGTCCAGCCCGCGCAAGTCCAACAGCTTCCAGGTCAGCGGGTCCTCGCCCGAACCCGACAGGGTGCGAACCCGCAGGTCCTCGATCGCTGTGTCGCCGCTGATCTGCAGTTCGGGGCCGGCTGCAGCCGTCGTGTAGCGCACGCCGCCCTTGAAGCTGCCGTCGGCGCGTACCAAGGCCACGTTGAGCATGTGCGCAAAGTACGGCTCCAGCGCGTGGATCGGCAGCCGAACCGCGGCCATGTTGGCTTGCAGCAAGGGCGGGTTCAGACCACCCTGCCCCTGCCAGCTCAGGCGCCCCGGCTGGTCAGTGCCCGCCTGCAGCTGCAAGTCGCCCCGCAACAGGACCGGTCGCCGGCCTGCGCTGGACAGGTTGTTGAGGCGCAGCGACAAAGCCTTGACCTCCAGAGCCACGGGTCGCGCCGGCACACGGTCGACAAAGCCCACGGCGCCGTCGTCGAGCGCCAGCTCGCGCAGGCTCAGGGTCCAAGGCGGCCCTTGCTGGGCGGGGCTTGCCTGGGCCGGCTGGGGCACCAGCCACTCCTCGAACATCCAGCGCCCATCAGCCTCGCGCGAGACTTGGGTGCGGGGCCCGCGCAGCGCCAGTTGGCCCACGCTGACCGTCTGGCGCTCCAGGTCCACCTGCGCCTGCGCCACGCGCAGCTGTTCCAGGCCGGCCAGCCGCGCGCTGCCCTGCGACAGGTCCAACTTGTCCACCGTCAGGGTGTTCACCGCCACTTGCAGGCCCGCTCCGGTCTGGCCAGCCGCCACCCAGGTCAGGCCCAGGTCAGCCTGCAGCGTACCTGCCAGGGTCGGCTTGAGCCAGCGAGACAGGTAGGGCGCACCCAGCGCCACAGGCAGCTCGCGGACAGTCGCGGCCAGCTCGGCGCCATGCTGGCTGACTTGACCGGACAGGTTCAGGCGGGCGCCCTTGGGGTTCGCTGCCCTCTCAGGCTGCGACGCGCCGCTCAGGGCCGCGCTGGCTTCAAACTGCATCGGCTGATCAGCCGGCAGGGCCAGACTGGTCGCCGCCAGGCTCAGGTCTTGCAAGCTCAGACGGGCCGGCGGCACCGTGCTCTGATCGCGCCAACTGAGGCTACCGGCCGTCACGGCGACCCGCGCCAACGACAGCGTCCAGCCGCCATAGGGACCCGAATTTTGGCTGTCCAGCCCCGTGGGACTTGGATTTGTTGCTTCTTTTTTTGTAGCATCAGTCGAGCTGAGTTGAGGCAGGTCGAGCTGTCCTGACGCATCACGCGACACCGACAGCCTGGGCTCAAAGAGGTCCAGCGTACCCAAGCGCAGCTGCCGGTCGAACGGCCGCAGCGCATCGATGCCAAGCTGCAGCCGCTCTATGGCCAGCAGCTCCGGCTCCGCCGCCGCGCCGGCGCGAGCTGCCAGCAGCTTGACCCGGTCGGCCTGCAGCGTGCCCGAAATACGCAGGCCATCGGCCGGCACCTGATCAAACGCCACCCGCAGGTCGGTGCTGAGCACCGCTGACGCCAGCCGCACCGGCAAGTCAGCCGGGAGGTAGTGCAGAAAAGGCGCGAGGTCGAGCGCCTTCAGCTTGAGCTGCAGTTCGCCTCGGCGGGCTTGTCCGAAGGGCGTTACGCTGGCACTGGCGTCGAAACGACTGCCATTCAATTCAAACGCCAGCCGGGGCTGCGCCGGCCGCTCGCGGTCGCTGGCCAGGCTGCTGACAAAGGGCAAGCTCACCGTGAGCTCTCGCAGTTCATGGGTTTGGCCGGCGGCCAGGTCGGTGACATCGACCGAGCCGCCAGACAGCACCAGGTTGTGCAGGGCAAACGCCGGCAGCGCTGCGCCGTCCGACCGTTCCGGCCCACGCAGGCGCTGCAGCAGGTCGTCAATGTCGTAGCGGCCACCGCCCAGGTGCGTCAGACGCAGCGCCGGCGCCTCAATCTCCACCGCGTCGACCACGGGCGCCAGTCTGAAGAGGGACGCCGGCGAGGCGTCCACGGTCAACCGCCGAACCTGAAACTGCGGCCGCCGGTCCGTGCCACCCGCTGTCGGCCCCACCGACAGACCATGCAGCGCCAGCCTCAGTGTCCAAGGCGTGAACGCCACCCGCTCGACCCGGACCTGCCGCCCGAGCTTGTCGGTGGCCGCGGTCTCCAATTGGTGTCGGATGATCGGCGGCAGCAGCAACCAACCCAGGCCCCAGAGCACCAGCACCGAAGCACCCAGCCAGAACAGGCCGCGCAGCCAGGGCAAGGCCGGAGCAAAAACAAATCGCATGGCAGCAAGTGTTCTACGGGCGCGGCAAAAGGTCAATGCCCGCCGCCGTCTCTGGCCTGAAAAGATCCGGCACCGGTTAAATAAATCATGAAAAGATATAACAAATTATTTCAATATGGTTGACTCGATATATAAAGTCCACCTAAAATGAATGCCGATCCCGGCAATAAGCTGTGGAAAACCCAAAGCCGCTGCCGATTCCGGCATAGTCAAGTCTCAGACCCAGCCGCACACCAAAGCGAGCGAGACATTGATAGCGTACCAACCCAAACGGGGTACCAAGACGATTCGCACTGCTCCCAGTGCTGTTGTCTGGTCCACGCGAACGAAGGAGAAGCTATGAACGCATCCACCCCCTTGCGCCAAAACGTGCAAGCCGTCCGGTCGGACATCGCCCGAGGCTTGATCGCCATCACCCGAAACGGCTTTGCCCTTCTGGGCCTGACCTTGATATTCGGGCTGACCGCCCTCTTGACCCAGCCCGACCTGCGTCTGGCCAGCGAAGCCCAGCTGTTAGGCTGGCTGCAGACCCGGCAAATCGCCACGACTGGCAGCGAGGTCGAACTCAGCGCCATCGACCGGGCAACCGCCAGTAACCCGCAAAATCTGTCCAAACCGCAGGCCGCCGTGGCGTATTGGCTCAGCAAAAAGTACCGGGTGGCGCCCGAGCCGCTGAGCGCTCTGGTGACGGCCGCTTACGACACGGGCGAGCGCATCCAGCTTGACCCGACACTGATACTGGCCGTGATGGCGGTGGAGTCAAGGTTCAACCCCTTTGCCCAAAGCCCGGTAGGGGCTCAGGGGTTGATGCAGGTGATGACGAGCATCCACAGCGAGAAATACGAGGTGTTTGGCGGCAGCCTGGCCGCCTTCGATCCACTGTCGAATTTGCGAGTTGGTGCCCAAATCCTGAAGGAATGCATCGCCAGGGCAGGCTCGATTGAGGCCGGTCTCAAATCCTATGCGGGTGCGGCACTCAGCGATGACGATGGCGGCTACACCAGCAAAGTCATGGCCGAGTTCACACGCTTGCAACAGGTGGCCAAGGGACGCACGGTGGCGCCGTCCGGGCCAATCACTGTGCCGGCCGTGGCGCCAACCAAAGGCCCCAACGGTGCCGCCAGCATCGCCATGCTGTCGGGCGTCTGACAAAGGCGCGATTAAACTGCTGTTTTTGTTTTGAGACCAGACTGTCATGTACCACCGCAACTTCCTTATCGAGCAGACTGACCCCGAGTTGTTTGCCGCCATCCAGGCCGAAAACGCGCGTCAGGAACACCACATCGAACTGATTGCCAGCGAAAACTACGCATCACCTGCGGTGATGGCGGCGCAGGGCTCGCAACTGACCAACAAATACGCCGAGGGCTACCCCGGCAAACGTTATTACGGCGGCTGTGAAAATGTGGACGTGGCCGAGCAACTGGCCATAGACCGCGTCAAACAGCTGTACGGCGCCGATTGCGCCAACGTCCAGCCGCACTGCGGTGCCTCGGCCAACGAGGCTGTTTTCCTGGCGTTTCTCAAGCCTGGCGACACCATCATGGGCATGAGCCTGGCCGAGGGCGGGCACCTGACGCACGGCATGGCGCTGAACATGAGCGGCAAGTGGTTCAAAGTGGTGAGCTATGGCCTGAATGCGCGGGAAGAAATCGACTACGACGCCATGGAGCGCCTGGCCCATGAGGCGCGGCCCAAACTCATCATCGCCGGCGCCTCCGCCTACAGCCTGCGTATTGATTTTGAACGCTTTGCCAAGGTGGCCAAGGCGGTGGGGGCCATCTTCCTGGTCGACATGGCCCACTACTCCGGCCTGATTGCCGCCGGCGTCTACCCCAACCCGGTGCCGCACGCCGATGTGGTGACTTCGACCACGCACAAGAGCCTGCGCGGTCCGCGTGGGGGCATCATCCTGATGAAGGCCGAGCACGAAAAAGCGATCAACAGCGCCATCTTCCCCGGCCTGCAGGGCGGCCCGCTCATGCATGTGATTGCCGCCAAAGCGGTGGCCTTCAAGGAGGCGTTGGCGCCCGAGTTCAAGCTGTACCAGCAACAGGTGCTGGTCAACGCGAAGGTGGTCGCACAGACATTGACCGAACGCGGTCTGCGCATTGTCAGCGGCGGTACCGAAAGCCATGTGATGCTGGTCGACCTGCGGTCCAAGGGCATCACCGGCAAGGAAGCCGAGGCCGTGCTGGGCGCCGCCCACATGACCATCAACAAGAACGCCATTCCAAATGATCCCGAAAAACCCATGGTCACCAGCGGTGTGCGCATCGGCACCCCAGCCATGACGACCCGAGGTTTTCGCGACGAGGAAGCGAGGCAAACGGCCCATCTGATCGCCGATGTGCTGGACAACCCGCGCGACGCTGCCAACATTGAATCGGTGCGGGCCCGCGTCAACGCCCTGACCGCGCGCTTCCCCGTCTACCTTTGACATGCAGGCCCGGCGTAGCGCCGGGCCACTTCACCAAACCCATGAGATGCCCGTTTTGCAGCCACGCCGACACCCAGGTGGTGGAGACGCGGATGTCAGAGGACGGTGATTTCATTCGGCGCAGACGCCAGTGTGCCTCTTGCGAGAAGCGTTTCACCACCTACGAGCGGCCGGATGTCAACTTTCCGGCGATTGTCAAAAAGGATGGCCGGCGCATCGACTACGAACGCGCCAAGCTGCTGGCGTCGATGAATTTGGCGCTACGCAAACGTCCGGTCAGTACCGAGCAGGTCGACAGTGCCATTGAGCGCATTGAGGAGAAGCTGCTCAACCTTGGTCTGCGCGAAGTCGCCTCCACCCGCATCGGGGAGCTCGTGATGCGGGAGCTGAAAAAGCTCGACAAAGTGGCTTACGTGCGCTTCGCCAGCGTGTACCGCAGCTTCGAAGACATCGACGAGTTCAAGACCCTGGTGGACGAGGTCCGGCGCTGAGTCGGCAGGCTGCTCAGCGCCAGCAATCAGCCACCGTCAAGCCCGTCCCGCTGCGCCCCTTGACGCCGGTGTGGGTCAGGGTCAGGTTGCCACAGTCATCGTTCGCCGTCGGGGTGGCTGTCAGCACGTAGCTGCTGGGCGTGGCCGCAACGCTCAGGTTGTAGCGTGGCGCATCAGCGGGGACCGCCTGAAGGCGGACCGGCAAGGCAGGGCTGGTCGTGCCGCCTTCATCCGTGGTGTAGCGGCCGTTGGCTGAGTAGAAGCGTGCCATGAACTGTTGTGCTTCGAGCAGATAGGTTCTGGCCTCGGAGCGTCGGGCGCGTTTGACGCTTTCGAGGTAGCTGGGGTAGGCCACGGCGGCGAGGATGCCGACGATGGCCAGCACGATCATCAGCTCCAGCAGGGTAAAGCCGGTGGATGAAGCGCAGGCGCGGTGTCGGCCAGGCTTGGCATGTGAATGCATGGGTGGTCCTCCGGCAGTGATTAACGGATAGGCGGATTGAGGATTCGGCGCCAGACCCGGTCACGGGTCACCCGCGACCCGGTACTGATGTCGGGCGACTGCACCACGACACGCTGTTGGCCGGTGGTGTTTTGGATGGCGACCACCGTCAGGCAAACACCTGCGGAGCAGGTCGGCGTCGCCTTGATCACGGCGTCGATGCCGTCGGCGCTGGTGCCATAGCCTGCCACCGAGGTATCGCTTGCGCTGAACAGGCCGTCGCCATTGGTGTCAAACAAGGGGTAGTCCGGGTTGAGCCCCTGCTCCACCGGGAACAGCAGATTGACCCCCTGCCCGATCGCCGCGTCGCAGGCGACCACATCCCGCGCCGGGACCACGGCGCTGACCAGCGCCAATTTGGTG
>JBAXMQ010000017.1:0-40346 GCA_037134215.1 Betaproteobacteria bacterium | reverse complement strand
TTTTGGTGGTGTCGTCTACGCGGGCGGGACCATGGCGTTCACCGCGGGTTACTGGGCGTTGGGCGTGCTCAAGCCAGATGTCATTGCTTATGTGGGTTGCGACATGGTTTATGACTCGAGCGCGGGGCAGGCCACTCACTTTTATGGCCAGGGCAGGGCCGATCCTTTGCGGCCGGACGTCACCTTGCAGAGTTTGGAGGCCAAATCGGCTCGGTTGTGGGCCTTGGCCCAGCGCCTGGGGTGTTCGGTCGTGAATTTGTCAGATCAGCTCACTTCCAGGTTGCTATTCCCCAGGGTCAGTTGGCAAAAATTAAATGTCACCGGCATAAGCCCCGGCACTGATGTCAGCGGTGGCTTTGAGTTGGATCAGTCAGCGGCTGATGAAGCCTTGCTGGCCGAGGCCGAATTGGCTTACAGCGTGCCTTCTGGTCGGTACTGGGAAATGGCGAGTGGCTTTGACAAAACCAAACTGAGCCATATTGACAATTTATGGTTGGCTGCCTGGCAAGCTAAGGCGATGGTGCCGAGCTAAGTTTTTCGGCGAAAGCGCAGTTGGATCAATAAAGTTAGCAGCGCCAAGCGCTTGGTGAAGATGGATCAAAGCGTTTAAAAATTCGGTGTTTTCAACGGTAGCGGCCATAGTTCAAGGTTTGCTTTTGATCTCACGCGCCACCGCTTCCCCCAACTCAATCACCGCCATGGCGTAATAACTGCTCCAGTTGTAACGGGTCACCGCGTAAAAATTGTCGGTGCCGGCCACGTAGCTGGGTGGCTCGCCGCCGTTTTGCAGTTCGATCAGGGCCAGTTTGCCGGTGTGGGCCAGCGCAGCGCCCTCCAGCACGGCGCCTTTGGCCTGGAAGCTGGCCACGCTGAAGGTGGGCAGGATGTCGGGGGCCAGCAGGGCGTCCAGGTCCAGTTTGTCGGCATCAAAACGAACGGCAAAGTGCGTGGGCAGCCCTGGTTGCCAGTTGAAGGCCTTGAAATAATTGGCCACCGAGCCGATGGCGTCGGCCGGGCTGGCAAATAGGTCGATGCGGCCGTCGCCATCAAAGTCCACCGCGTAGCGCGCCCAGCTTGAGGGCATGAACTGTGGCAGGCCCATAGCGCCGGCGTAGCTGCCGCGCCAGCTGAAGGGGTCGGTGCCGGTGCGCTGGCTCATGACCAGCAGTTGCTCCAACTCGGTCTTGAAGAAAGCGCTGCGCTCGGCCGCGCGCGGGTGAGCAGCCGGAAAATCAAAGGCCAGCGTGGCCAGCGCGTCCAGCACCCGGAAGTTGCCCACATGCTGGCCGTACAGGGTCTCCACGCCGATCACCCCGACGATCAGGCTCGCCGGCACGCCGGTTTCTCGTTCGGCACGGAGCAGTTCCTTGCGGTGGGCACGCCAGAACTTGACGCCTGCCGCCAGGCGCACCGGCTCCACAAAGCGGCTGCGGTAAGCGGCCCAATTCTTGGGCGTGCCCACAGCCGGCGGCAGAATGAACTTGGCCACTTGCGCGCTGTAGCGGGCCTTGCCGATGGTGCGGCGCACCCAGGCCGGGTCCAGCGCGAGACGGGCCGCAATATCGTCGGCCGCCTGCACGGCGTCGTCTCGCGTTGAGTAGGCTGGTCCGCCGGCTGCCGCAGGCAGCGAGGCGGCTGCGGCTGCCGGCTTTTTCTTTGGGTGTTTTAGTGCCAAAGCCTGCGTGGCTGTAAGCGATAACGCTACTAGAAAAGTAGCAAATTTGAGGCGTTGGGTGTTCACGTGGTTCGGGGTAGGCGTTGCAGTTCGCGGGCAAGGGTCCGCAGTTTGAGGAGGTGGGACGCCGGTGGCGCGTAGCGTTGCGCTTCCAGTTGCAGCAACCAGTTGTGCATGGCCTGCGCAAAAGCGGGCTGGTCGCCGAGTTGCTGCAGCGTGAGGGTTGCCAGTTGCCGGGGCGGGCATTGCGGCTCAAAGTGCAAGCCCTGGCGCTGCAACAGCTGACGGGCACGCTGCAGCAGCCGCAACCAGGGGTCCTGTCGGCGGCCTTGCCAGGCGGCCCAGGCGGCAGCCACCAGGCTGGTCAGCACGCCGACGGCGATCAGCAGGTAGCTCAGGGTCTGCCAGGTGGGTGCGTCAAAGCCAAGACCTCGGAGCAGGCTGAGCTGCCGGTCCTGCGTGTAGTTGAGCACCCATTGGTTCCAGTGGTTGTTGGAAGCTTCCCAGAGACTGCGCAGGCTGATGCGAAAGCCAGGGGGGATGGTGTTCACGGCGGCGGCGATCGCGCCTTCCGGTACGTCGAGCCGCACAGATGAGTCTGCCCGCGAAGGCGCCACGGCGGTGGTCGGGTCCACCCGCACCCAGCCGCGGCCTGCCAGCCAGACCTCGGCCCAGGCGTGGGCATCGCGATGCCGCACCACCCAGTAGCCGTCCACCGGGTTGAGCTCGCCGCCCTGGTAGCCCGTGACCAAGCGGGCGGGGACGTCCATGGCCCGCATCAGGATCACAAAGCTGGACGCAATGTGCTCGCAAAACCCCTGTTTGCTGTCAAACCAAAACTCGTCGGCGCTGTGCGTGCCGCTCACGCCCGGGTTGAGGGTGTAGGTGTAGCCGCCGCTGCGCAGGCGCGCCAGCGCAGCGGCCACCCGGGCTGCGCCGTCGGCCTGACGCAGCGCCGGTTGGCGCAGCAGTTCAGCTGCCAAGCCGAGGGTGCGGGGGTTGAAGCCGGCCGGCAGACTCACATAATCCTGCAGCCCTGGCGAAGCCTGCAGCGGTCCGTGCTGGAAGTCGGTGTAGCTCTCAGCCCGGTAACGCAGCAGCTCGTTGACGCTGCGGTCGGCCACCCATTGCAGCTCAGTCGTCATGCGCGGCCGCAACTGAGGCGCTGTCGGGCCGTTGGCGCTGGCGTCGAGCAGCATCAGCCAGGGGCCGCCATTGCCTGGCTCCAGGGTCAGCTCATAGCGCTGCGGGGCACCGCGAATCCGCAACTCGGCGGCGGGTTGCATGGCGGCGGGGAACTCCGGGCGCAATGGCAGCCACTCGCGGCCATCAAAGGTGGACAGCACAGGGCCCCGAAAATACAGGCTGCCCTGGGCGGGCGGCGCGCCGTCAAAACGCACGCGCATGGCGATGCCGTTGTCCAGCGCAATGCGGGCCATGCTGCCGACCTGCATGGTGGCCGACAGGCCGCTGCGGCTGCCCAAGCTGTCCGAGGGCACGCCCCAGAGCGGCCCGATGCGCGGAAACAGCACGAACAGCACCGCCATGATGGGTGCGCCCAGCAGGGCCATGCCGCCGGCAATCTGCGCTGACTGGCGCAGGGCCGGTTTGCCCACGGGCATGTGGGCATTGACCAGCGCTGTCAGCAGCCCCAGCAGCGCCACCAGCATGGCAGCCGCGGTGAACAGCGATTGAGAAAAGAAGAAGTTGGTCATCATCGTGAAGAAACACAGGAAGAACACCACAAAGGCGTCCCGCCGGGCCCGCAGCTCCAGGGTCTTGAGTGTCAGCAACACCACCAGCAGGGTCACCCCCGGTTCCCGGCCCAGCAGAGTGCGGTAGGTGAGCAGCGTGGCAGTCACGGTGATGGCCAGCAGTCCCAGCCGCCACCAGGTACCCGGCAGCGGCCTGCCAACCACGGTGAGCCAGATGCGCCACAGCAGCACGCCTCCGGCCATGCTGCTGCACCAAGATGGCAGGTTGGCCATCTGGGGCAGCAATACCCAGCCGATCACCACCAGCGTGAACAGCGTGTCGCGGGTATCCCTGGGCATCTGACGCAGCTGAAGCTGCACGGATTGGAGGACGGATCCGGCCATGGCTCAGTCCCGCGCCAGTGCTTCCAGGCAGCGCTGCTTGTGGGCCGCACCTGATCCGACGCCAATCTCCCGCAAACGCAGGCGCAAGCCGTAGTCGAGCCCCAATTGGTCCGCGCGCAAGACCCAGGCGCACAGCCGGGACAGTTGCTGCTCGCGGTCGGCCAAACCGGTCAGCCGCGCATCGAGCCAAAGTGCCTCGGCCTGTGCCGGGCTGCGGTCGCGGCTGACCAGCTCGCCCGACTTGGCCACTTTTTTCCAGACCACCATCTTGAGCGGGTCGCCGCGCCGGTAGGCCCGCACGCCCTCCAGCTCGCCCGTGTTGACGTGTTGGCCGCCGTTTTTGGCGTCGCTGCCGCGCGGCTCGCCCGCGGGCAGAGGCGGCGGCTGGGGCTCTGGTGCCGGGTACACCAGCACCTGGGACGCCGGCTGCCAGAGGGTCCAGATGCGGAAGGTGCCCAGCGGAAAGCGGGTTTCGGCCGTCAGCAGCGGCACCGGATAAACCCCACGCCGGCCCGGCGCGAAGCTGATCTGCACCAAGGCCTCGCCCTGCGCAGGCACGTTGGACCAGGCCCAGCGGCCCGAGCCCCAGACGGCCAGGCCGATGCTGTAGCGGGGCTTGCGGCCGGGGTTGTGCAGTTTGATGCCCAGCATGAGTGGGGTGCCGGCAAACTGCGACTCGGGTGTGAGCAGATGCAGGCCCAGGCCGCGCAGCGTGCCATGGCCAATCTGCAGGCTCACCGCAGCGCAGCCCGCCAACAAAAAGGTGAGCAGGTAGCCGAGGTTGAGCTGGTAGTTGATCGACGTGGCCAGTAAGACCGCCAAAGTGCTTGCTAGCATCAGGCCGGGCGGGCTGGGCAACACATAAATGCGGTTTTGCACGAGCGTGACGGCATCGGCGGGCACCAGGCGGGATTGCCACCAGTGCCGCCATCGCGCACGCAGCTGCCACAGCGGCGGCTGAGCCAAAGCCGTCACGGACGGTGTCACGGATGGGTTGCTGTTCATGCGGTGGGCGCCGGCCTAGCGCAGTGGCACCGCTTCCATCATGGCCCGCACCTGCTCCACCGGGCCACGTCCGGCGTTGCCCAGGGGCACCAGCCGGTGCGCCACGGTTTGCGTCAGGATGGCCTGGATGTCGTCCGGCGCCACGTAGTCGCGCCCAGCCACCATCGCTTGCGCCCGGGCCGCCCGCAGCACCGCGATGCCGGCGCGCGGGCTCAAGCCCTGGACAAACCATTTGCCGTTGCGCGTGGCCGCAATGAGGTCCTGCAGGTAGTCCATCAAGGGCCCTGCGGCGTGCACCTGGAGCACGCGCTGCTGGAGTGCCTGCAACTCGGCCTGTGTCAGCAGTTGGGGCAGGGTGTCAACGCGCTGGCGCGGGTCTTCGCCGGCCAGCAAGCTGCGTTCGGCGGCCCGGTCGGGGTAGCCCAGAGAGATTCGCATCAAGAACCTGTCCAGCTGCGATTCGGGCAGGGCGTAGGTGCCCAACTGGTCCAAGGGGTTTTGCGTGGCGATCACAAAAAAGGGCTTTGGCAGCGGTCGTGTCTGCCCTTCGACCGTGACCTGCTTTTCCTCCATGGCCTCCAGCAGCGCGCTTTGCGTCTTGGGGCTGGCGCGGTTGATTTCGTCTGCCAGCAGCACCTGCGCGAACATGGGCCCCGGGTGAAAGACAAAAGCCTCCTTGGCCCGCTCGTACACCGACACGCCCGACAGGTCGCTGGGCATCAGGTCGGACGTAAACTGGACGCGAGAGAACTGCAGCCCGAAGGTGCGCGCCAGAGCATAGGCGAGCGTGGTCTTGCCAACGCCCGGTACGTCTTCAATCAGCAAGTGACCGCCAGCGAGCAGGCAAACCACGCAGTCCTGGGTTTGCGCCGCCTTGCCTACAATGACCGTGTTAAGCTGTTCGATCAGTGATTTCAGCGTCTGATCCACCAGTAATTTGACCTGTTGTGCATCCATGGCGCGACCTTAACAAAATTTCAATGTGCAGGCGAGTATCGTGACAATGACCGGCTACTTCACCCACCGCGACTGCTGGAAACACGAGATGGGCCTTGGGCACCCCGAATGCCCGGCCCGGCTGGACGCGATCGAAGACCGCCTCTTGATCACTGGGCTGGGTAACGCGATGGACCGGCGCGAGGCGCCTCTGGCCCCTATGGGGGACCTGGAGCTGGCGCACGACCGGCGCTATATGGCCTCTTTGCGCGGCTTGAGCGATAACTTGCGCGAGGAGATCGACGCCGGTGGCCCCACGCATGCCCAGCTTGACCCCGATACCTCGCTCAATGTCAGCACCTGGGACGCCGCCCTTCGCGCCGCCGGGGCTGCGCTGGCAGCCACCGACGCGGTGCTCGGTGGCGAGCTGGAAAACGCCTTTTGCGCCGTGCGCCCGCCAGGGCACCACGCCTGCCGCGACCACGCCATGGGCTTTTGCTTTTTGAACAATGTGGCCATTGCCGCCAGGTATGCGCTGGCGCGGCATGGCCTGCAACGGGTGGCCATCGTGGACTTTGATGTGCACCACGGCAATGGCACCGAGGACATCGTGGCAGGTGACGAACGCATTCTGATGGTGAGCTTTTTTCAGCATCCTTTCTACCCCGAAGGCGGCAGCCGCTCCAGCGCCGGTAATCTGGTCAATCTGCCCGTACCCGCCTACACCCTTGGCCCGCAGGTGCGTGAACTGATCGAGCAGGCCTGGATGCCGCGGCTGGAGGCTTTTGCGCCCGAGATGATCTTCGTCAGCGCCGGTTTTGATGCCCATCGGGAGGACGATCTGGGTCAACTCGGCCTGGTCGAACAAGACTACGCCTGGATCACCCAGCGCATCAAGGACGTGGCCCAGCGCCACGCCAACGGGCGCATCGTCTCTTGTCTGGAGGGCGGCTACAACTTGAGCGCATTGGCACGCAGCGTGGAGGCCCACATCCGGGTGCTAGCTGATGTTTGAGCCCTCAATCACTGACCTCGGCAGCTGGCTTGCTGCGTTGCTGCGCCCCTCGGCGCTGGCCGAAATCGGCGTACTGGCCGGCTGCACGGTGCTGGCCTGGGGCTTGGGTACCCTGCTGGCCCGCCAGTTTCCGCGGGGTGACGGACCCTCGATTCTTTTTGGCCGGCGCATGGTGGACGGCGTGCTGTTCCCAGCCCTGCTGTTGTTGCTGGCCTTGGTGGCCCGCAGCGTGCTGGCCCACTGGATGCCCTTGGCCATTTTCCGGATTGCTGTGCCTGCGGTGCTGGCCCTGCTTGCGATCCGCATGGGCGTCAAGGTGCTTCAGGCGACGCTGCGCGACACCCCCTTGGTGCGCGCGCTGGAGCGCACCATTTCCTGGTTGGCCTGGCTTGCCATGGTGCTGTGGGTCAGTGGCCTCTTGCCCCTGATGCTGGAGGAGCTCGACCAGATCACCTGGAAGATGGGCGACTCCCGCATGTCGGTGCGGACCCTGATCGAGGGCATCCTGACCGCCAGCCTGGTTTTGATCGTCGCCCTCTGGATCTCTTCTGTCATCGAGGCGCGGCTGCTGCGAGCGGTCACCGGCGGCGAGTTGTCACTGCGCATGGCGGTCAGCAACGCGACCCGTGCGCTGCTGTTGTTTGTGGGCCTGCTGATCGCACTGTCTTCTGTGGGCATCGACCTCACCGCCCTGTCGGTGCTGGGCGGTGCGATCGGGGTGGGCCTTGGCTTTGGTCTGCAAAAGTTGGCCGCCAACTACATCAGCGGCTTTGTGATCCTGGCCGAGCGCAGCATGCGCATTGGCGACAACGTGCGGATCGACAATTTTGAAGGCCGCATCACACAAATCAATGCGCGCTACGCCGTGATCCGTTCCTTGACCGGGCGCGAATCCATCCTGCCCAATGAGATGCTCATCACCAGCCGGGTTGAGAACCTGTCCTTGGCCGATGCCCAGGTCTGGCAGTCGACCGTGGTGTCGGTGGGGTACGACAGTGATGTCAACCTGGTGATGCGCCTGCTGCGCGAGGCCGCCCTGAACCAGCCGCGCGTGCTGCGGGAGCCGGGGCCCTCGGTGGCTTTGTCTGCCTTTGGCACCGACGGCTTGGAGTTCACGGTGGGCTACTGGATGGCCGATCCTGAAAACGGCACCCTCAACCTGCGCTCACTGGTGAACCTGGACATACTGCGCCTGCTGCGCGAGAACGGCATTGAGATTCCCTTCCCGCAGCGCGTGGTTCACACCCGAGCGGGTTGAGCGGGTTTCCCGACCCTTTGTCGTGGCTTCTCAGGATGGTGATAACGGTCGCCTTTGAGCCGCCTATAATTTAAAAAGCACGATCGTTCTATTCCGTCTTTTTCCCGGTCTCAAGTCGACGGCATGAGGGGCACAGCGGGGTACCCGGCATAGAATCCACCGGTTGACGTTAACGTCAAATCAACAACACAGAATTCATAACCCACTGGAGTGACATCAATGAAGGTCTTGGTCGCAGTCAAGCGGGTGGTGGACTACAACGTGAAGGTTCGGGTCAAGTCGGACAACACGGGTGTGGACATCGCCAACGTCAAAATGAGCATGAACCCGTTTGACGAGATCGCCATCGAAGAGGCGGTGCGCCTGAAAGAAAAAGGCGTCGCCACCGAGGTGATCGCGGTGTCCTGTGGCGTGACGCAGTGCCAGGAAACACTGCGCACCGCCATGGCCATCGGCGCTGACCGCGCAATTTTGGTCGAAACCACGGCCGAACTGCAGCCACTGGCGGTGGCCAAACTGCTCAAGGCCCTGATGGACAAAGAGCAGCCAGGCTTGGTGATCCTGGGCAAGCAGGCGATTGACGACGACTGCAACCAGACTGGCCAGATGCTGGCCGCATTGGCAGATCTGCCGCAAGCCACCTTCGCCAGCAAGGTCGACGTGGCAGACGGCAAAGCGTCGGTGACGCGTGAGGTGGATGGCGGTCTGGAGGTTTTGGCCTTGAGCCTGCCGGCCATCATCACCACCGACTTGCGCCTGAATGAGCCGCGTTATGTCACGCTGCCCAACATCATGAAGGCCAAGAAAAAGCAACTCGATATCTTCAAGCCCGAAGACCTGGGCGTCGACGTGTCGCCGCGCATCAAGACCTTGAAAGTGGTGGAGCCGCCCAAGCGCAGCGCCGGCATCAAGGTGGCCGATGTCGCCGCGCTGGTGGACAAGCTCAAGAACGAAGCCAAGGTTATCTGAATCTCCAGCCAATGAAGGACTGACATGACATCACTCGTAATTGCCGAACACGACAACGCTTCGCTGCGGGCATCAACGCTCAACGCCGTCTCAGCAGCCGCCCAATGCGGTGGCGAGGTCCATGTGCTGGTCGCAGGCTTCAACGCCGGCCCGGCCGCAGCCGCAGCCGCGCAAGTGGCTGGTGTGGCCAAGGTGCTGCACGCCGAGGGCGAGGGCTTTGCCCACGGCCTGGCAGAAAACGTGGCGGCCCAGGTGTTGGCATTGGCCGGCCACTACAGCCACATCCTCTTTGCCGCCACGGCCTTTGGCAAAAACATTGCGCCCCGCGTTGCCGCCCGGCTCGACGTTGGGCAGGTGTCTGACGTGACCCGGGTTGAGTCGGCCGACACTTTTGAGCGTCCGATTTATGCCGGTAACGCCATTGCAACGGTTCAGAGCTTGGACGCCACCAAGGTGATCACCGTGCGGACCACCGGTTTTGATCCCGCCGCCACCTCGGGCGGCAGTGCGGCGATTGAGCTTGTGAACGGGGTAGCCGCCAGTGACAAGGCCACCTTCCTGCGCGCCGAAATCGCCAAGAACGACCGCCCTGAGCTGACCTCGGCCAAGGTCATCGTCTCGGGTGGCCGGGCGCTGGGCTCTAACGAGAAATTCATGGAGGTCATGACACCGCTGGCCGACAAGCTCGGGGCTGCCATGGGCGCCTCGCGCGCCGCCGTGGACGCGGGCTACGCGCCCAACGACTGGCAGGTTGGCCAGACCGGCAAAATTGTGGCGCCCCAGCTCTATGTGGCCTGCGGCATCAGCGGGGCGATCCAGCACCTGGCCGGCATGAAGGACTCCAAGGTCATTGTGGCCATCAACAAGGACGCCGAGGCGCCGATCTTCTCCGTGGCCGACTACGGCTTGGAGGCCGACCTGTTTGAGGCTGTGCCTGCGCTGACCAGCGCGCTCTGAAGGGCCGAACTCTTCTGCGGCCGGACCGGCTGCACACACTGGAAAATTGCACATGAGTTACCGCGCCCCCCTGCAGGACATGCTGTTCAACATTCGGTACCTGGCCGATATCGAGCAGATCGCCACCATTCCCGGTTTTGAGGACGCGGGTTTTGACACGGCGCAGGCCGTGCTTGAAGAGGCCGCCAAGTTCAATGAGGGTGTGCTGTCGCCGCTGAACTGGGAAGGCGACTGCAACCCCTCCAGCTGGCAACAGGGCACGGTCACCGCCACGCCCGGCTTTAAGCAGGCCTTCGCCCAGTTTGCCGAGGCGGGCTGGCAAGGCTTGCAGCACCCGGTCGCCTTTGGCGGCCAGGGTCTGCCCAAAACCATTGGCGCCTCCTGCGGTGAAATGCAAAACTCGGCCAACATGAGCTTTGCACTGTGTCCGCTGCTGACCGACGGTGCCATTGAGGCCCTGTTGACCGCTGGCTCCGACGAACTCAAGGCCATTTACCTGGAAAAACTGGTGAGCGGCCAGTGGACCGGCACCATGAACCTGACCGAGCCGCAGGCCGGCTCTGACCTGGCAGCCGTGCGCACCCGGGCCGAGCCGCAGCCTGACGGCAGCTACAAGGTGTTTGGCACCAAGATCTACATCACCTGGGGTGAGCACGACATGGCCGAGAACATCGTCCATCTGGTGCTGGCCCGTGTCTCTGGTGCGCCCGAGGGCGTCAAGGGCATCAGCCTGTTTGTGGTGCCCAAGTTTCTGGTCAACGCCGATGGCTCGCTGGGCGCGCGCAACGATGTGCACTGCGTCAGCATCGAGCACAAGATGGGCATCAAGGCCAGCCCGACGGCGGTGCTGCAGTATGGTGACCACGGGGGTGGCGTGGGCTACCTGGTCGGTCAGGAAAACCGGGGCCTGGAGTACATGTTCATCATGATGAATGCGGCCCGCTTTGGTGTGGGCGTGCAGGGCATTGCGATTGCCGAGCGGGCGTACCAGAAGGCTGTTGGCTTTGCCCGCGAACGTGTGCAGAGCCGCCCCGTGGATGGTTCATTGCCCAAGGCGGCGCCCATCATCCACCACCCCGACGTGCGGCGCATGTTGATGACCATGCGGGCCCTGACCGAGGGCTGCCGTGCCATGGCCACCGTGGCAGCGGCCGCCTTTGATGCCGGCCACCACCACCCGGATGCCGAAGTGCGTCGGCAGAACCATGCTTTTTATGAGTTCATGGTGCCGCTGGTCAAGGGCTACAGCACCGAGATGAGCCTGGAGGTCACATCGGCGGCGGTGCAGGTGCATGGCGGCATGGGTTTCATCGAAGAAACCGGCGTGGCCCAGTACTACCGCGATGCCAAGATACTGACCATTTACGAGGGCACCACGGCCATCCAGGCCAATGACCTGGTGGGGCGCAAGACCGCGCGTGACGGCGGCCAGACCGCTCGCGCCATCGCGGCCCAGATTCAGGACACCGAGGCTGCACTCAAGGCCAACGGCACTGTGGATGCCTTGGCGGTGGCTCGGCGCCTGGAAGCGGCGCGCCTGGCGTTTGTCGATGTGGTGGCCTTTGTGGCCGACCAGACGCGTGCCAGCCCGAACGCCGTGTTTGCCGGCAGCGTGCCCTACTTGATGCTGGCCGGCAACCTGATGGCGGGTTGGCAGTTGGCGCGAGCGCTGCTGGTGGCCCAAGAGCAACTCGCTCAGGGCGTGGAAGAGGCCTTCATGCGGGCCAAGATCGTCACCGCACGCTTTTATGCCGATCACCTGCTGACCCGGGCGCCCGGCATGCGCGATGCCATCCTGGAAGGCGCTGAATCCGTGACAGGCCTGGCGCTGGAAGCGTTTTGATTTGCTACTGATTCAATAGCTTAAACCCCAGCAGCCACAAGGCTTGGCGCTGTTTTTTGTTCAAAAGTATTTGTCTGGAGACTGCATGTCCAAGCTGCCCGCTGCCCTGAACCACCTGCCTTTTCCGGTGATCGGTTCGCCCCTGTTCATCATCAGTAACCCCAAGCTGGTGATTGCCCAGTGCATCGCCGGCGTGGTGGGCTCCATGCCGGCACTCAATGCCCGCCCGGCCGAGCAGTTGGAAGAGTGGCTGATCGAAATCACCGAGGCCTTGGCTGCGCACAACCGCGCCCACCCGGAGCAACCCGCTGCGCCCTATGCCATCAACCAGATCGTGCACAAGAGCAACGACCGGCTCGAGCATGACATGGCGATGTGCGTCAAATACAAGGTGCCCATCATCATCACCTCGCTGGGCGCGCGCGAAGACATCAACGCTGCAGCCCACTCTTACGGCGGCGTGGTGCTGCACGACATCATCAACAACAAGCACGCGCACAAGGCCATTGAAAAAGGCGCCGATGGCCTGATCGCTGTGGCGGCCGGTGCCGGCGGCCACGCGGGCGTCAAGAGCCCCTTTGCCCTGATCCAGGAGATTCGCCAGTGGTTTGACGGCCCGGTCGCGCTCAGCGGCTCAATCTCGACCGGCGACGCGGTGCTGGCCGCCCAGGCCATGGGCGCTGATTTTGCCTACATCGGCTCGGCCTTCATCGCCACGCAAGAGGCACGCGCGGCCGAAGCCTACAAGCAATCGATTGTGGACAGCAACTCAGACGACATCGTCTACAGCAACCTGTTCACCGGCGTGCACGGCAACTACCTGGCGCCCAGCATCCGCAATGCTGGTATGGACCCCGACAACCTGCCGGTGAGCGACCCCAGCAAGATGAACTTTGCGGGCGACAAGACCAAGGCGTGGAAAGACATTTGGGGTTGTGGCCAGGGCATTGGCGCCATCACCCAGATCCAGAGCACGGCCGATTATGTGGCCCAGCTCAAGCGCGAGTACGCGGCGGCGCGCGCGCGCCTGGTCATTTCAAGCTAGGCCGCCTCAGCGTCGTTGCGTGCAAATTCTCTTGGATCCCCGCTTGCGCGAGGATGACGGGGTACCAGGGGTGCCCCAATGTGGACTCGGTTGCGTGCCTTGGCCAGTTCCCACTGCCGTTGCCGCTCACGCGCGCTGTTTTTTTGCGCCTCGCTGGTGTAGTCGGCGCATTTGGGGCAACTCACCCCCGCCTCGAACTGCGTCGAGGCCTGATCCGTTGCCGTGAGCGGTCGTCGACAGGCCCGGCACAGGCCGTGCGGCCCGGTGTGCAGCCCGTGGCCGACCGAGACCCGCTCGTCAAACACAAAGCACTCGCCCTGCCATAGGCTGTGCTCGGGCGGCACGGTCTCCAGGTATTTGAGAATGCCGCCTTCAAGGTGGTAGACCTCCTCATAGCCTTGGGAGCGCAGCAGCGCGGTCGATTTCTCACAGCGGATGCCACCGGTGCAGAACATGGCGACCTTGGGTTTTCTGCCGCCTGTGGGGTGCAGTGCTGCTGCGCTTGCCACCCACTGCGGCAAGTCGGCAAAGCGCGCGATATGGGGGTCAATCGCACCGGCAAAGCTGCCCAGGCCGACCTCGTAGCCATTGCGCGTGTCCACCAGCACCACCGCTGGGTCGCTGATCAGTGCGTTCCAGTCCTGCGGCTTGACATAGGTGCCCGCCATGTGGGTCGGGCTCACGCCGGGAACCCCCAGCGTGACGATTTCCTTTTTGATTCTGACCTTCATGCGGTAGAAGGGTGCTCTTTCTGACCATGCCT
Source organism: Betaproteobacteria bacterium (assembly GCA_037134215.1). Taxonomy (GTDB): domain Bacteria; phylum Pseudomonadota; class Gammaproteobacteria; order Burkholderiales; family Burkholderiaceae_C; genus Rhodoferax. The sequence continues at coordinate 26,781 of JBAXMQ010000017.1, read as the reverse complement.
CCTTGTGCTGCAGGTCGGCCAGGCGCGGGTCTTGCCGCAAATGCGCCAGAACGGCCCTCACGCCTTCCGCCGGGCCGGCAATGGTGCTGTTGATGCCCTCAGTCGCCAGCAGGATGAGCCCCTTGACGGCATGTTGTTCACAAATAGCCAACACCGTTGGCCTGAGCTGCTCAGCGTCGGGCAGGTTGACGAACTTGTAAAAGGCAGCGGTCAGGTAGGCGGGCATGGTTGGATTTTAGGACCCGGCCCCGCCCGTATTTGGGTGTCAGGCGGTGAGCATGTGCTCCACCGCGACAGCCCTGCAGTCCATCTCGAAGTCAATGCCCTGCACCGGCGGTCGGTTCAAATGCCAGGTTAGGCCTTGGCGCAGTGCCCCGCGCCGCCCGATCTCGTCGGCCAGAAAGGGGTAAAGGTCATGCACGGTGTAGGCCTGAACCGCTGTGGTGCTCTGCCAACTGCCACCCAGCGCGGCCATGCGCCGCTCCATTTCGCCCAGCACCCACACCGCCTTGCGGCGCAGTCCATCCGAGCTGGTGTCGCCCAGGGCGATGATGTGGTCACGGTAGTTGCCCTTGCCCTCCGGCGCTTCGCCGCTGCCTGCCACCACAAAGCTGGGCGCCGTATCACTCGCTGGCACGGTGTAGCAAAAAGCATGAAAGGCCGGTTCGTCCGGTGGCGCCACGGCTGGGCAAGTGTTGGCACGGGCTACCGGGTTGACGCCCTGCTGGTAAATGCCCCAGCGCGCCAGTGTGCCGACATAGACCTCATTAAACGCTTTGAAGCCATCTTCGGTAAAGGGGGCGGGCGACTGCAACTCGCAGGCGCAAAAGGCAGTCAAAGGCCGTCCGGCCTGTTGCAGCACGCTGGCAATGCGCTCAAAACCCGCTGCGAGAGGTACCGGCGTCATGAAGCGGGCGCGCTCAATGCGCCAGCCTGGTAGGGCGGCCACGCCGCCGGCATACTGGAATACACCGGGTATGTAGCGGTAGCCGCCGGGCAGAAAGTCAGTGGTCGTAGCTGTCACAGTGCGTCTCCTCATGGCCCCTGCAGGGCGCGGTCCAGTGTGGTCAGAAATTGGGTGATATCGGCCTCGGTGTTGTAACCGTGCACGGCCACGCGCAGGCGGCCGGCCTGGTGCATCACATGGATGTTCTCGGCTTGCAGTGCCATGTGAATCGCGTCGCTGCGTGGGTGTTGAAAGGCCACAATGCCGGAATCGGTGGCATGCCGTCGTGGTGACATGGGCGCAATGCCTCGTGCCAACAGGCCAGCGTGCAGCGCCTGGGTCAGCGGGTCAGCCACTCGGGCTACGGCGTCTACCCCGATGGCAGCAAGGTAGCGCAGACCTGCATTCAGTGCGTAGATGGCCGCAAAGTTGGGCATGCCGACCGACCAACTGGCAGCGCCGGGTTTGGTGCCAAGCCGCTCGAAGCGGTCAGTATCGAAGGCGTTGTTGAGTTGAAACCAGCCGCCTGCTCGGGTCGTCAACTGGGCAGCCCTGGCCTCAGGAACGCCCACGATGCACCCGCCGTGCAGGCCCAGAACCCACTTGTGGGTGCTGGAAATGATGCAGTCTGCACCCGGGCAGTCCAGCTCGACCCGCCCCAGCGCCTGGGTCACGTCGACCGAAATCAGCGCGTTTGGCGCCAATTGCCGCACCGCGTCATGAAAAGGTTGCCAGTCCAGCCTGAAGCCGTTGTAAAAGCTGATCAGCGAGACCTGCACCAGTCGCGTCTTGGTATTGAGGAGCGGCAGTAGGTTGGCGGTGTCTAGACCCCCTGAGCGCGATCGCCATACCTTGACTTTTGGCTGATTGGGCGCAGCCAACCAAGGCGTTGCCCCAGACGGAAAGTCAAGATCGCTGACCACCACCTCGTCCGCGTGCTGCAGATTCAGGGCGCTGGCGAGCAGGTTGTAGGCTTCGGCACTGCAAGAGCAAAACGACACCTCCTCAGGCGTGAGCCCCAACCACTGCGCGCTGATCTCGCGGCACTGTGCCATGGCTGCGTAGTGGCCATCTCGTCCGCGCATGCCCTGCTGCTTGTCCTGCCAGTAGGCTTGCAGCGCATCCTGCACGCACAGGGGCGGAATGCTCTCTGCTGCGCTATTGAGGTAGTGCATCCCGGCCAGGCTGGGGAAGTCGCGCGCGCGCGATTCGGACGTCAGCACGATTTACAACGGTGCGGCCACGTCTTCGACAAGAACTGCCAGGTTTTGACCGGCACGGACATGGCCAATGAGACCGTGGGCGTACAGCGTGCCGCCGGACTGGAAGTACACAGGCTCGGGCTCCAGGTTGGGGCGGTTAAGGGCGTGCATCAGACCGGCCAGCTGACCCGCCTCAATGCGCTCGCCCAATGCAAAACGGCGCTCAAAGTAACCATCCATCGGCGCAAACACATAGGCTTTGCCGCCATTGATGCGGGTCCAGCGTGTTTTTGCACCGGGCACGGTGGTGATGTTTGGCAGCACGCCGGTGTGCTTGAGCACCCGGTGGGTGGCCTCGCGCGTGGCGCGAACCGAGTCGCCAGTGACCCAACCGCCCATGCCCATTTCAGCCGCAAGGGTAGGGATGCCCTTCAGCGTGGCATAGCCGGCCGAGGTGCGGTAGTCGCCCATATTGCTGGTCTGCACCGTGATGCCAACGCCAAAGACCTCGGCCAGTCGGGCGTTGGCTTTGATCAGTTCTGCTGGCATGCCGTCAGCCATGACCACGTGGGCACTGGGTTGGATGAACAGGGTGCGGCCACCGGCGTGCAGGTCCAGGTAGACATCGGCTCGGCTCAGGATGTGGTCAGTGACATAGCGGGCGATTTGCTGCGTCGGCAAACCGTGGTCATCGCCGGGGAACACGCGGTTAAGGTTAAGGTGATCGATCGGCGACGTGCGGCGACCGGCTTTCAGAGCCGGCGCATTGAACGTGGGTAGCAAAATCAATTGCCCCGCCACGTCCCTCACCTGGATCTGCCGCATCAATTCGGCGATGACCACCGGTCCCTCGTACTCATCGCCATGAACGGCCCCTGAGACCACCACCACTGGCCCCTTGCCGTTTTTGATGGAGGCGGCGGGGAAGGGGATCACGCCCCAAGCGTCGTCATCGGGCGAGTGGGGCAGGTGTAGCGTACCTACCTGCTTGCCGTCTTGGTCCCAGTCAATGTCGCTGAATACAGTTGTGCTCATGTCAATCTCATGAAGGTCTAAATAGGGGCATCCCACAGCGCCGGTTCTGATAAGGCCTTTGCCACGTCACTGGAGATGGCTTGCAGCAATCGCTGGCCTTTTTCAGGGCTGGCGGCCCAGGCTTCGCCGATCAGCCCCAGGGGCGATCGCGTGCCCAGTTGCTGCCAACGGTAGATGCCCGGGTTGACACCAGCGATGGCCGACAAACCCGGTATCAGCGGCGTCCGGAATGACTTCTTCAGCGGTTTGACCGTCTCGGGTGACAGGGCCTGCAGCATGGAGGTTTCAGCCTCACAGGCGTGCAGCACCCGGTCCTGCTCAGTCAGGATACCGGCAATGGACGCCTCGGCGATATGCCAATAGGTGCCCGCCGCCAAGGGCAGTTGCAGCTCCACCGTCAATTCGGTGATGATGGTTTCCAGTGCAGCAATATTGCCGCCATGACCGTTCATCACAAAGATCCGGCGAAAACCATGCCGGGCCACTGACTTCACTATGCAGCCGACCACCGCGGCCATGGTCGCATAGTTGAGAGTCAGCGTGCCGCCGAGCGACATATGGTGCTCAGACATGCCAAACGGGATCGCTGGCGTGACCAGAGCGCTGAAAGGTGCACGCATCTGGCTCGCCGCGCGCAGCGAAACCTCGTGGGCAAGCCGCCAGTCAACTTGGGTTGGCAGGTGCGGCCCGTGTTGCTCGGTGGCACCCAACGGAATGATGACCACCGTTTTCTTGCGCGCAGCACGCGCCAGATCCGGGGCCGTCATCCGGTCCCATCGTACTTCCGTTGTCACTGGCTTTTTCATCACAGGGCGGGCATCGGGTCCATCTTGCGGTTCAGCCATTTCAGGTGCAGTTTGTCGAGCTCCGTGTTCTGGGTGTTGAAGAACACAAAGGAGTCAAGCCATCTCACCAGACTGTGCTCGCCCATTTTCACGCCCATGTGAGCGGGACTGTTGCGAATGTTGAACTTGAGGTCGAACTCTTTACTCGGGTTCTTTTTGGCCAAGTCAATCGCGACAATGCTGTTGGTTGCAAACAGTTGAGCCTGACCAGACAGGTAAGCCGAGGCAGCGGTCGCGTCATCTTCTGTGCGCATTAAGTTGGCTTTTGGGTTGGCGGCAGAAATGGCCATTTCCTGGGTGGTCCCCTTGGCCGCTGCCACTTTATATTTGCCAAGGTCGCTTGCTGACTTAACCACAATACTTTTGGGGCCGTAGACCGCCAGCGAGGTGTTGGCATAGGGCGAGCTGAACATGATCTGCTTGGCACGCTCAGGCGTCAGGCCCATGACAGAGATCACGATATCGACTTTGTCGGTCAGCAGAAAAGGCAGCCGGTTGGCGCCGGTGATCTGGGTCAGTTCCAGTTTCACGCCCAAGGCCTTGGCCACCATATTGGCCATATCCACGTCAAAGCCCTCGGCTTCTCGGTTGGCATTCTGCGAGCCAAAGGGCGGCACGTCCAGGGGTACGCCAATGCGGACCACGCCAGCGGTCAAAATTTCCTGCAGGCGATCAGCCATGGCAGTGTTAACAAGGCCCAAAGAGAGAAGGGCGGCGGCCAGATTTCGGATCCACTTTTTCAACATGACTAGCTCCTATAAAAAACCAATGGGTCTTCCTGCTTGTCCGTGCCGCCATGGGGGCCACACGTCATTGCCGGGAAGAAACGGCAAATTTCATTCATCAACGACTACGATCAAATCACGGCTGTAAGTGGACAACACTTCAGCGCCGTCTCGGGTGATCAGCACGTTGTCAACCAAGCGCGCGCCCAGCCGCTCTGCGCCAATGAAGACAGGCGGTTCAACGCTAATCACCATGCCAGCGCGCAGTGTGTACGTGCTGTCGCCAATCAGGTGCAGTGGCTCGGCCCAGCTTGGCGGGAATCCGGGAGCCAACCCGTAGCCTGAAGTGTGAACGCGGTAGGCGCCCATGTCAGCCTGCTCAATGACTGCCTTGGCTGCGGCGTGAGGCACGGCCGCAGAGACACCATCGCGCATTTTTGCGATGCAGGCATCACTTGCGGCACGCACGACCGCGTAGAGCGCCTGCATCCTCGGGCTGGGTTGCCCCAGGCAGAATTGACGGCCAATGGTCGTTGTGTAGCGGCGGTGTGTGGCGCCGAATTCAACGCTGCCGAAGTCCCCGCCGCGCAATAGCCGCTCGGTCGGTGCACCATGACTGAAACACGCGCGCTCGCCGGATACCAAATTGATGGGGCTGGCCGCTATGCCGCTGTTCGCGAACAGCAATGCGGCCATGACCTTGCCTGCCACCGCCAGTTCCGAGCGACCAGCTTTCAAAGTCTCAGCAAAAACAGCCATGGCAGCATCGGCTGTTCGGCTGGCTTGGCGTATGTAGCTAAGTTCGGCGTCTGACTTGACCAGTTTGAGGTCGTTCACCAAATTGCTGGGTTCCGCCACCAGGGCCTCGCCCAGCCAGTGTTGGAGCCGCACATAGTGGTGCGGATGGAGGTAATAGGCTGGCACTTCCAAGCCGACGCGAGCTTGTCGCAGGCCCAAAGAAGTCCCCAGCGCCATGAAGGCACTGATCGGATCTTCGTTCTCTCCGCCACCAAAGGTATAGACCTCGTCCACCAGCGCGTCCTGTTCATACTCATTGCGCTCGCCTTCACGCGTCAAAATGATCAGTGGCAATGGCTTGGCTGACATCAACAAGCACTGAAACTCTTGGTAGCTCTTGGCGTCGGAGCCCGTTAGCCAGTGGATTGAGACAGGGTGGCACAGCACCAGCCAGTCAAGCCCCTGCGCTTGCATCGCTTCCCTCACGCGGTTGCGGCGCGACTCGAACTCGCTCATACTGAAATCGTGCTTGGACATCGTGGGGCAGTGTGCCTAGTGCAGAACTGCGCTCAAAAAGCTTCTCAGCTCGGGCGTCTTTGGGTCGGCAAAAAATTCTTTGGCTGTTGCTTGCTCCCAGACCTTGCCCTGGTGCATGAAGACCACGCGGTGCGCCACACGTCGAGCGAAGTTCATTTCGTGGGTGACCAGCAGCATGGTCATGCCTTCGCGGGCCATTTCTTCGAGAACAAGCAACACCTCGCCGACCAACTCTGGATCAAGCGCGGAGGTGATTTCATCAAACAGCATCAAGCTCGGTGCCATGGCCAGGGAACGTGCAATGGCCACACGCTGCTGCTGCCCGCCCGATAGTTCATCAGCATAGGCTCCGATTTTTTCTTCGAGGCCGACCTTACGCAGCGCAGCGCGCGCCAAGGCAGCCGCCTCAGCGGCAGGCACGCCCTTGACGATCATTGGACCCAGGGTGATGTTGCGTTCTACTGTCAGGTGCGGGAACAGGTTGAAGCTCTGAAACACGATGCCGACGCGCGCGCGCAGCTCGCGCAAATTGGCGGTGGCATCATGCACGGCGACGCCATCGACCCAGACCTCGCCCGCCTGCACGGGCTCGAGGCCGTTGATGCAACGCAGCATGGTGCTCTTGCCGGAGCCAGATCGACCGATGACCGCAATGATTTCGCCTTTTTCGATGCTCAGGTCAACATTTTGCAAGACGGTGTTGTTGCCATAACGTTTGACCACCGATTTCAATTCAACGAAGGGCACGTCGTTTCCTTTCCAGTATTCGGCTGTACCGAGTGAGGGGGTAGCACAGGCTGAAATACATCAGGGCGACCAGCAGGTAGACCGAGAAGGGCTGGAAGGTGGACGCGGTGGTCAGCTGGCCTTCGCGCGTCAACTCAACGAAGCCGATGACCGCGCCTAAAGACGTGTTTTTGATCAGCTGAACCATGAAGCCCACCGTGGGCGGGATGGCGATCCGAACCGCCTGGGGAATGATGACGTGGCGCAACTGCTCCAGGTAGGTCAGCCCGATCGAGACGCCGGCTTCCCACTGGGTTTTGGGAATGGCAATGAGTGCACCCCGCCAGATTTCCCCGAGGAAGGCCCCGGCATAAATGGAGAAGCCAATGGTCGCTGCGGCCAGTGGCGGCAGGTTATAGCCCACGATGGACAGGCCAAAATAGAAAATGAACAGCCACCCCAACAGCGGAATCCCCTGCACAGTGCCCACGTAGCCCAGAGCCAGGCCGCGCAGCACCTTGAACCTGGACGCGCCCAAGGCCGCAATAATCAATCCAATGGTGCCGCCGCCAAGCAGGGCCAATACGGTCAACCCGATGGTCCAGCGGATCGCCAGGACCAGGTAGTAGACATCCAGCAGGGCGAGTTCGCGAATCATCGTCTGCGAAAAATCAGGTGGAAGCACAGGCTAAATCCGCTGCGCATCAGCAGCGTCAGGCACAAATACAGCAGTGAAATGACGGTGTAGACCTCGAAGTCGCGAAAGGTCCTAGACTGGATGATGGAGCCGGCGTGAAACAGGTCTGCCGCCGAGATCTGCGACACCACACTGGTGGCCAGCATCATGAGGACAAACTGACTCGACAACGATGGGTAGACATTTTTCAGCGCTGGCATCAGCACAACGTGGCGAAAAATCTGCGGGCCGGTCAGGCCCAGCGACACCCCAGCTTCAATTTGAGATTTGGGAATGCTCTCAATGCCGGCGCGAACAATCTCTGCGGTGTAGGCGCCCAGGTTGATGGTGAGGGCGAGCACGCTGGCGGTCATGACGTCAAGCTTGATCCCAATGCCTGGCAAGCCGAAAAAAATAAGAAACAGTTGAACGATCAGCGGGGTGTTGCGTATCACTTCTACGTAGGCCCGGGCTATGCCGCGCAGCCAACTGCGACCGTAGACCAGACTGACTGCGACTGCGATGCCCAGTACAAAGCCTAAGCCGATGGTGATGGCGCTCAGTTGAAGCGTGACCCCAATGCCGTCGGCAATGGCCTCTTTCTGGGCAAAGACGTCTCTGAACTGAAAAGTGTAGGCCATTTTATTTGTAAAATTATTTTTCAATAATTTATCGAATACTCTCGCATGCGAGTTCAGTCTAGGGCGGCAGTTTGGGGCCAAGGAGGGTAAAAACCCTTAAGCTTGAATACTTTTTGAGGTCAGTTGTTTCGTAGAGAGAAATTAAAGACCAAACTCATCACTGGTGAAAAATTATTTTGCTTGTAATTCAGCATTAAGCTATCTCAATGGCCAACTCATCCCCTAAGTACACCGCGCCAGCTCTGGACAAGGGCCTGGATATTCTGGAAGTGCTTGCCAACGCCGATCAGTCGATGAGCTTGAATGCCCTGGCCAAAGCGATGGGTCGGACCGTGAGTGAAATTTTCCGCATGGCGGTTACCCTTGAACAGCGGGGTTACCTCATCCTGGACGACAACGACCGGTATAGCCTGAGCCTGAAAATGCTTGAGTTGTCGCACCGGCAACGACCGCTCAGGTCTTTGGTGGCCACGGCAACCCCCTTGATGCGGGAGCTGGCTGGCCGGGCCTACCAGTCGTGCCATTTGAGTGTCTACCATGACGGTCAGTTGCTGGTGGTTGCCCAGGTGGATGCGCCTGGTCCGTTCACGATGGGTGCCAAGGTAGGTGCACTGGGCAAGCTCAGTGATACCGCATCCGGCAAGGTCTTGCTGGCTTTTCGCGATGACGCTGAACGTACCCGTATGCTGGCAGCGCAGATCCGTATTCACGGTGAGTTGGAGATTGACGCCGCGCAGTTGTTACGTCAGATCGACGAGGCTAGGCGCGACGGATCGATCACCTCGCCGAGTAGCCGCATACGCGGCGCCACAGATGTGTCACGCCCTATTTTTGGCAATGACCGTGAGGTCGTTGCGGCCTTGACGGTGCCCCATTACGAACGGCTAGATCGCCCCCAAAGCCCCAGTATTCCGGACGTCGAAGGGCACGTCCGTGAAATTGCCGAGCGCCTGTCACAGCTGTTGTGCTACACCGGCCACTCTGAGCTGGAGTAGGCGCAGGTTGCGCTCTGCAGAGGCCGTTAGCTGAAAAAGCTCTTGAGCCGGTCGGTCCAAGTGTCACCGCTGGGCGAATGCTTGCCGCCGCCTTTTTTCAGTGACTCATCGAGTTCGCGCAGCAGCTTGCGTTGGTGTTCGCTCAGCTTGACAGGGGTTTCAATCACGATATGGCAGTACAGGTCGCCGGGGTAACTGGCGCGCACGCCCTTGATGCCTTTGCCCCGCAGCCGGAACTGTTTGCCAGTCTGTGTGCCTTCAGGGATGTCGATCGCGGCCTTGCCCGCCAGGGTAGGCACTTCGATCTCGCCTCCCATGGCTGCCGTGGCAAAACTCACGGGCACAGAGCAATGGATGTCGTCGCCATCGCGCTCGAAGATGTCGTGTTTTTTGAGCCGGATCTCGATGTACAGATCGCCCGCCGGACCCCCGTTGGTGCCAGGCTCTCCGTTGTTGGCGCTGCGAATGCGCATGCCGCCGTCAATGCCGGCTGGAATCTTGATCTCCAGCGTCTTCTGGCGCTTGATCTTGCCCTGGCCGCCGCAGGCGGTGCAGGGTTCTGGAATTACCTTGCCTGCGCCACGGCAGGTGGGGCAGGTTTGCTGTACGCTGAAAAAGCCCTGGCGTATTTGAACGGAGCCCGATCCGTGGCAGGTGCCGCAGCCCTTGACCTGGGTGCCAGGTTTGGCCCCGCTGCCGCTGCAGATCTCGCAGTTGTCCCAACTGGGGATGCGGATCTGGGCATCCTTGCCGCGTGCAGCCTCTTCCAGCGTCACTTCCATCGCATAGCTCAGGTCATTGCCACGGAACACCTGCTTGCCGCCGCCGTTGCGGCCACGCTGCTGACCGAACATGTCGCCAAAAATATCGCCAAAAGCCTCGGCAAAACCGCCATAGGCTTCGGCACCGCCGGCGCGCATGTTCGGATCAACGCCCGCGTGCCCGTGCTGGTCGTAGGCCGCGCGCTTTTGCGGATCCGACAGCATTTCATAGGCTTCCTTGCACTCCTTGAACTTCTCTTCGGCCGCTTTCGAGGCATCACCCTGATTGCGGTCAGGGTGGTGCTTCATCGCGTGCTTGCGATAGGCTTTTTTGATCTCGTCATCAGAGGCGTTCTTGGGAACGCCCAGGACTTCGTAAAAGTCTCTTTTTGCCATGTTTCTTGTTGCCCTGGTTCAATACAAACGCCGCGTTGAACCACCTGGAGCGATTCAACGCGGCGCGCATGCCGTGTGGTCAGCCGTGCGGCTCAGCCCTTCTTGACTTCCTTGACTTCCGCATCGACCACATTGTCGTCTGCTGCCGCCTGGCCGCCCGTCGATTTGGCCGAGCCCCCACCGTCGGTCGCGCTTGGACCGGCAGCACCGCCACCTTCGGCCGCCTGCTTGGCCTGCATGTCGGCGTACATTTTTTCGCCCAGCTTCTGGCTGACGTTCATCAAGGCTGTGCTGAGCTCTTCGATGGCAGCCTTGTCGTCGCCCTTCATGGCGTCTTCGAGCTGTTTGACCGCAGCCTCAATCTTCTCTTTTTCACCGGCTTCGAGCTTGTCGCCGTACTCGGTGAGGCTCTTCTTGACGCTGTGCACGTTGGCATCCGCTTGATTTTTGGTCTGCACCAGCTCAAGCTTTTTCTTGTCTTCTGCGGCATTGAGCTCCGCGTCCTTCACCATTTGCTGGATCTCAGCCTCGCTCAGCCCAGTGTTGGCCTTGATGGTGATCTTGTTCTCCTTGCCGGTGCCCTTGTCTTTGGCGCCCACGTGCAGAATGCCGTTGGCGTCGATGTCGAAGGACACCTCGATCTGGGGCGTGCCACGGGCGGCCGGTGGAATCCCTTCCAGGTTGAACTCGCCGAGCATCTTGTTGCCCACCGCGATTTCGCGCTCGCCCTGAAACACCTTGATGGTCACGGCGGGCTGGTTGTCGTCGGCCGTGGAGAAGGTCTGTGCGAACTTGGTCGGTATGGTGGTGTTCTTGGTGATCATTTTGGTCATCACGCCGCCCAGGGTTTCAATGCCCAGGCTCAACGGGGTGACGTCCAACAGCAGCACATCCTTGCGGTCGCCCGCCAGCACCTGGCCCTGGATGGCGGCGCCCACGGCCACAGCCTCGTCCGGGTTGATGTCCTTGCGTGGCTCCTTGCCAAACAATTCCTTGACCTTTTCCTGCACTTTGGGCATGCGCGTCATGCCGCCGACCAGGATCACATCATGGATGTCCGCCACATTCACGCCCGCGTCCTTGATGGCGGTGCGGCAGGGCGCGATGGTGCGTTCGATCAACTCTTCCACCAGCGACTCCAGCTTGGAGCGAGTCAGCTTGATGCTCAGGTGCTTGGGACCCGAGGCGTCGGCCGTGATGTAGGGCAGGTTGATGTCAGTTTGGGCGCTGCTGGAGAGTTCGATTTTTGCTTTTTCGGCAGCCTCTTTCAGCCGCTGCAAGGCCAGCACGTCTTTGCCAAGGTCAACGCCCTGTTCCTTTTTGAACTCGGCGATGATGAAGTCGATGACGCGCTGGTCAAAGTCTTCGCCGCCCAGAAAGGTGTCGCCGTTGGTCGACAGCACTTCAAACTGCTTTTCGCCATCGACATCGGCAATCTCGATGATGGACACGTCAAAGGTGCCGCCGCCGAGGTCATAAACAGCGATCTTGCGGTCACCTTTTTCGTTTTTGTCCAGGCCAAAGGCCAGAGCCGCCGCCGTGGGTTCGTTGATGATGCGCTTGACTTCCAGGCCGGCAATCCGGCCGGCGTCTTTGGTGGCTTGACGTTGGGCGTCGTTGAAGTAGGCCGGCACCGTGATCACCGCCTCGGTCACCGCTTCGCCCAGGTAGTCCTCGGCGGTTTTCTTCATCTTGCGCAGGACGTCAGCGCTGACCTGCTGCGGCGCGAGACGGTTGCCGCGTGATTCCACCCAGGCGTCGCCGTTGTCGGCAGCCACGATGCGGTAGGGCATCAGGTCGATGTCTTTCTGGACCTCTTTTTCGCTGAACTTGCGCCCGATCAAACGCTTGACCGCGTACAGCGTGTTCTTGGGGTTGGTGACGGCCTGGCGTTTGGCTGACGCACCAACCAGCACCTCACCGTCTTCCTGGTAGGCAATGATGCTGGGGGTGGTGCGTGCACCCTCCGAGTTCTCGATGACTTTGGGTGTGTTGCCTTCCATGATCGCCACGCAGCTGTTGGTGGTGCCGAGGTCAATGCCGATGATTCTTCCCATGATGGACTCCTGTTTTCAGATGTTTCGAACGTGTGTCTGACTTGAACGATTTCAAGCCGCCATGACCGGATTATTTGGGCGCGCTGACGGTCACCAGCGCTGGCCGCAGCACGCGCTCGGCGATGGCATAGCCCTTTTGCAGCACTGTGACCACGGTGTTGGCGTCCAACTCGGAGGGCACCACACTGATCGCCTGGTGCTGGTGGGGGTCGAAACGGGCACCGGCAGCCGGGTTGATGGCCACCACCTTGTTTTTTTCCAGCGCGGCCAGGAGTTGTCTCAAAGTCGCCTGGGCGCCTTCGCGGATCTGCGCCACGCTGGCGTCCTTGATGATCAGGCCAGCTTCCAGGCTGTCAGCCACAGGCAGCAGGCTCTCGGCAAAAGCTTCGACGGCAAAGCGTCTCGCCTTGGCGATCTCGTCTTCGGCGCGGCGGCGCGCGTTTTCGGCTTCTGCCTTGGCCCGGAGGTATTGGTCAGCCAGGTCGGCGCTCTTGGCCTGCAACTCGGCCAGATCAGCCTGCGCCTTGGCCAGGGCACCGGCTTCCATGGCCGACTGGGCGGCGATCATTTCTTCGGTGCTGGCGTAGCTTTGCGCGCTGGTGCCCTGCGCGGGGGCGAACGGGGAGGCGGTGGTCGGGGAGGGGGTGGAACTGGAATCGGACATACAAATCAGAGGTTGAAAGCAACGCGGTGGTAACTTGGGGCCGCTGCGGCGATTTCAAGTGCGCAGCGGCAAGCCGTGGCGCCCCTTGACCGGCAGCGTTGGCCTGGCCTGCGCCAGGCCCGGGAATCAGCCCGCGACGGCGAGCAGTTCGACGTCGAACTTCAGCGTGGCATTGGGTGGAATCACACCGCCCGCCCCACGCGCGCCATAGCCGAGTTCGGCCGGAATGATCAGCGTGCGCGCGCCACCCACTCGCATGCCGGCTACGCCCTCGTCCCAGCCGCGAATCACCATGCCCGCGCCCAAGGAGAATACGAAGGGGTCGTTACGGTCCTTGCTGGAATCAAATTTGGCGCCCTGGGCGCCGTCCTGGAACAGCCATCCGGTGTAATGCACCGTCACCCGTTGACCTGAGCTGGCGACGGGGCCCGAACCTGTCACGGTGTCGTCGTACTGCAGGCCGGAAGGGGTCGTGATGCTCATGCTGGATCCTTTGCTATAAAAATAAAAGCGGCGCAAGCCCAAACGACGGGGCTTGTGGCGTAGAAACTAGAAAAACTCGCGGCCCGAACGCGGTGCCGGGCAGCCCATTCAAACGGCTTTTTTGGCCTGGTTTGCCACCCATTTGGCTGCGAAGGCGGGTAGATCAGCCAGCCGCTTGAGCAGATCGGCCCCGGTCGGCGTGACGAAATAGCCGTCGCTGCCATGGTCGAGCAGACCCGCCGCGCGCAGCTCCTTGATCCGGGTGTTCAGTGTGTTGGGGGTGATGCCGCCCACGCTGTCCTGCAGCAGGCGGAAGGTCTGGGCATGCCCGTCCTTGAGCGCCCACATCACCCGCAGCGCGTACCTGGATTCCAGAAGCGCCAGCAGTTGGCTGGTGACAGCGTTTTCCTTGTTTGTCATTCCCTCGATCTCCTCTATGTCATCGCATCATAGAACTATAGCGCAGTTTCTGACCTGCTACAACTTTAATAGCTTGGGGCTTCGCCGGCGCCCGGTATTCTTGTAAGATCGCATCGAAGCGCTATTCGCAGCCTTGGCGGAGGGTTGCTGCCCACCTTGCCGGACAAGACATGACCATCAACTTTGAACAGGTACACAATTATTACGAGCGCCTGATTTTGGAAGATGTGGTCCGGCTGTCTCACCGATATCCTGATTTCAACGATGACATGCTGGCAGATGTGGCCTGCATTGCACTGAACCAGTTGCCGGCGCGCTATGTGCGGCACGACGTGGACCTGATGTTCTTCCTCACCGAGAAAGACCGACAGAACATCGAGCAATCGATTGCAGCCGCGCTGCATTACGCATTCAATTTTGTGGCGGAGCGTCAGAACAGCGATCGCCAGCGCTCTTGAACTCCACCGGCGTACCGGGCCTGGCCATCAGCGCAGCATGCAGGGCTTCTTGGGGTTGAAGGTCCAGCCCGGCAGCAGGTATTGCATCGCAATGGCGTCATCCCGGGCACCCAGGCCGTGGCGCAGGTACAACTGGTGCGCCTTCTCGACCTCGCCCATGTCGAGTTCAATGCCCAGTCCCGGCTTGGTCGGCACCTTGATGCTGCCGTCCACGATCTGCAGCGGCTCCCGCGTGAGGCGCTGGCCGTCCTGCCAGATCCAATGCGTGTCAATCGCCGTCACCCGCCCTGGTGCGGCGGCCGCCACATGGGTGAACATGGCCAGCGACACATCAAAATGGTTGTTGGAGTGCGAGCCCCAGGTCAGGTCGAACATGTGGCACAGCTGCGCCACCCGGACCGAGCCCTGTAGGGTCCAGAAATGGGGGTCGGCCAGCGGGATGTCCACCGATTGCAGCGACATCGCATGGGCCATCTCGCGCCAGTCGGTGGCCACCATGTTGGTGGCGGTGGGCAGGCCGGTGGCGCGCCGAAACTCGGCCATCACCTCGCGCCCGGAGTACACGCCCTCGGCGCCGCAGGGGTCTTCGGCGTAGGCCAGCACCCGGTGCTGGTCACGGCACAGGCGCACCGCATCCTTGAGCAGCCAGCCGCCGTTCGGGTCCAACGTGATGCGGGCCTCGGAGAAGCGCTCGTGCAACGCTGTCACCGCTTCCATCTCGTCCTCGCCGCGCAGCACGCCGCCCTTGAGCTTGAAGTCTTGGAAACCGTAGCGCGCCTGCGCGGCCTCGGCCAGGCGAACGATGGCGGCAGTGTCCATGGCCTTTTCGTGGCGCAAGCGCAGCCAGTCGTCACTGGCCTCGGGCTCGGCCCGGTAGGGCAAGTCGGTCAGGTGCCGGTCACCGACGTAAAACAGGTAGCCCAGTACCGCGACAGAGGTGCGTTGCTGGCCCTCGCCCAGCAGGGCGGCCACCGGCACCTTCAGGAACTGCCCCAGCAGGTCGAGCAGGGCGCTTTCCACGGCGGTTACGGCGTGGATGGTCACACGCAGGTCAAAGGTCTGGTTGCTCCTGCCGCCGCTGTCGCGGTCGGCAAAGCGGTGGCGCATGGTGCTCAACACCTGGTTCCACAGCCCCAGTGGCTGGCCCACGACAAGGTCGCGCGAAGCCTCCAGGGTCTGGCGTATTTTTTCGCCGCCGGGCACTTCACCGACGCCGGTACGGCCCGCGCTGTCGGTCAATATCAGCAGATTGCGGGTGAAGAAGGGGCCATGTGCGCCGCTCAGGTTGAGCAGCATGCCGTCACTGCCCGCCACCGGGATCACTTGCAGGGCGGTGATGCGGGGCGTATCGGCGGTATCGGCCGTGTCGGCGGGTGGTAAGGTGTTCAAGGACGCGGCTTTTCGGTTGGGTGTTGGGTCGGCGTGGGTCAGGGAACGCATCAACGGGCCCGACGCGTCGATTCTGCCGCAATCCATCGTTTAGGATAGCGGTCGATCCCACCGGGGGCCGAACTCCCTAAGAACAAAACCCATGAGCCTAAAAAATCACCGCAAAATTTTGCTGACGGGGGCCGCGGGCGGCTTGGGGCAGGCGCTGCGCCATCGGCTCAAGGCCAACTGCGACGTGCTCCGCCTGTCTGACCGGGCGAGCTTGGGCGAGCCTGCCGCCGATGAAGAGATCGTGCTCGCCGACCTGGCCGACGCGGCCGCAGTGAGCGCCATGGTGCAGGGCGTGGACGCCATCGTGCACCTGGGCGGCATGTCGGTCGAGGGGCCGTTCGGACCCATCCTGCAGGCCAATATCCTGGGCGTCTACAACCTGTACGAGGCCGCGCGTGTGCATGGCGTCAAGCGGGTGGTGTTTGCCAGCTCCAACCATGTCACCGGTTTTTACCGCCAGAGCGAGACCATCACCGCCGACCGACCGGCCCGCCCGGACGGCCTGTACGGTGTGAGCAAGGCTTTTGGCGAAGATTTGTCGCGTTTCTACTTTGACCGCTATGGCATTGAAACCGCTTGCGTGCGCATCGGCTCTTCGTTCCCAGAGCCCAAAGACCGGCGCATGCTGGCCACCTGGCTCAGCTTTGACGACTTGCACCGGCTCATCACGGCCTGCCTGAGCACGCCCGTGCTGGGGCACACCATCATCTTTGGCATGTCCGACAACGCTGTCACCTGGTGGGACAACGCGCAGGCCAAGCATGTAGGCTATGTGCCGCAAGACAGCTCCGATGTGTTCCGCGATGCGGTCTATGCCCGCACTTCAGCCCCCGACCTGTCCGATCCGGCCGTGCAGTTTCAGGGCGGTGCCTTTGTCCGCACCGGCCCTTTCACCTGAGGCACTCGCCATGGCCGCAGCACACAGCACGCCCCCGATGGCCCAGGTCCGCGTCATCGCTGACACCCGCGACCGCGTCGGTGAGTCGCCGGTCTGGTCGGTTGCCGAGCAGGCCCTGTATTGGGTGGACATTGAAGGCCGGTGCATTCGCCGATGGGACAGCGTCGCTGGCACGGTGCAAAGTTGGCACACGCCAGAGCGCGTGGGGTGCATCACCTTGAGCGCACGCGGCGGCCTGGTCGCTGCCATGGAGACCGGTGTTTTTGAGATCGAGCTTTTGGCACCGCCACTGCTGCGCGTCACCCTCTTGGCCGGCATCACCCACCCGCAGGCCAATATGCGCTTCAACGATGGACGCTGTGACCGGCAGGGCCGCTTTTGGGTCAGCACCATGTGCATGGACATGGGGTTGGCGGCGCCCGTCGGCGCGGTGTTTTGCCTGGACGAAGCCGGCCTGAGCCCCGCGCGGGTCAGCGGGCTGATCACGCCCAACGGCATGGCCTTCAGCCCGGATGGCCGCTGCTACTACCTGTCGGACTCCCATCCTTCTGTACAAAAAATCTGGGCTTTCGAGCTGGACCCACCCACTGGCGCGCTCAGCCAGCGGCGTGAGTTTGTCGACATGATGCCGCTGCCCGGCCGCCCCGATGGTGCGGCGGTGGACGATCAGGGCAACTACTGGATTTGCGGCAACGACGCCGGCCTGGTGCATTGCTTCTCGCCCCAGGGCGAACTGCTGCGTTCGGTGCCGGTACCCGTGGCCAAACCCTCGATGTGCGCTTTTGGCGGGGCGAACCTGGCCACTCTGTTTGTCGCCTCCATCCTGCCGGGCACGGTGAGCCCGGAACAGCCTGGCCTGAACGGCGCTGTGTTTGCGCTCGATGTCGGTGCCAGCGGCCTGCCCGAACCCGTTTTTTCGCATTTCCCCGGCCCACGGCCAGCATGAACGGCAAGCCCGAATTGCGCTTACCGCGGCACATCCGCATGCACGCCGCCGACAACGTGGCCATCGTGGCCAATGACGGCGGGCTGCCCGCTGGCACTGTGATGGCGGACGGGCTGACGCTCGTGGACAAGGTGCCGCAGGGTCACAAGGTGGCCTTGGTCGACCTGGCCGTTGGCGCGCCGGTGCTGCGCTACAACACGGTGATTGGCCATGCGCTCAAAGCCATCCCAGCCGGCAGCTGGGTGCACGAGCGCCTGCTGGCCTTGCCGGAAGCCCGCAGCCTGGACGATTTGCCCCTGGCCACCAGCCCCGCGCCTCACCTGCCGCCGCTGGCCGGCTACACCTTCGAGGGCTACCGCAACGCTGACGGCACGGTGGGCACGCGCAACCTGCTGGCCATCACCACCACAGTGCAGTGCGTGGCCGGCGTGGTGGCGCTGGCCGTCAAGCGCATCCGCGAGGAGCTGCTGCCGCATTACCCGCAGGTGGACGGTGTGGTGGGGCTGGAGCACAGCTACGGTTGCGGCGTGGCCATCGACGCGCCCGACGCCATCATCCCCATCCGCACCCTGCGCAACATCAGCCGCAACCCCAACTTTGGCGGCGAGGTGATGGTCATCAGCCTGGGCTGCGAGAAGCTGCAGCCCGAGCGCCTGTTTCCGGCGGGCAGCATCGCCATCAGCGCGGCCGCCGCCGACACCGCCCCGCTGGATGTGCTGTGCCTGCAAGACGCCGCGCATGTGGGCTTCATGGCCATGCTCGACGCCATCGTGGCCCGCGCGGTGCCGCACCTGGAGCGGCTCAATGCCCGCCGCCGCGAGACCGTGCCGGCCAGCGAGCTGGTGGTGGGGGTGCAGTGCGGTGGCAGCGATGCCTTCTCGGGGGTTACGGCCAACCCGGCGGTGGGCTCTTGCACCGACCTGCTGGTGCGGGCCGGTGCCACCGTGATGTTTTCCGAGGTGACCGAGGTGCGCGACGGTATTGCCCAGCTGACCAGCCGCGCCGCCAACCCCGAGGTGGCACAGGCCATGATCGACCAGATGGCTTGGTACGACGCCTACCTGCAGCGCGGCCAGGTGGACCGCAGCGCCAACACCACGCCAGGCAACAAAGCAGGCGGCCTGTCCAACATCGTTGAAAAAGCCATGGGCTCGATTGTCAAATCGGGCAGCGCGCCCATCAGCGGCGTGCTGGCGCCGGGCGAGCGGGCCAGCCACAAAGGCTTGATTTACGCCGCCACGCCGGCCAGCGACTTCATCTGCGGCACGCTGCAACTGGCCGCCGGCATGAACCTGCATGTGTTCACCACCGGGCGCGGCACGCCCTATGGCCTGGCCGAAGTGCCGGTGATCAAGGTGGCCACCCGCACCGAGCTGGCGCGTCGCTGGCATGACCTGATGGACGTGAACGCCGGGCGCATCGCTGATGGCGACGCCAGCATCGATGACCTGGGCTGGGAGATGTTCCACCTGATGCTGGACGTGGCCAGCGGACGCAAAAAAACCTGGGCCGAACAGTGGCAGCTGCACAACGCGCTGGTCCTTTTCAACCCCGCACCCATCACCTGAACTTAAAGGCCCCCATGACTTCACGCACGCCGTACCAGGCCTTCCCCAACAGCTTCAAACGCGACCTATTGGCTGGCAAGCGGCTGATCGGTTGCTGGGTTTCACTCGCCAACCCCATCAGCACCGAGGTGCTGGGTGTGGCCGGCTTCGACTGGCTGCTGCTCGACGGCGAGCATTCGCCCAATGACGTGATCAGCTTTGTGCCGCAGCTGATGGCCCTGAAAGACAGCGTTAGCGCCCCGGTGGTGCGCCCGTCCAGCAACGACGTGGTGGAAATCAAGCGCCTGCTGGATGCGGGCTTCTACAACTTTTTGGTGCCCTTTGTGGAGAGCCCCGACGAGGCCCGCCGCGCCGTTGCCTCCACCCGCTACCCGCCACAGGGTATTCGTGGCGTGTCGGTGTCGCAGCGCAGCAACCGCTACGGCACTGTGCCCGATTACTTCAAGGGCATCAACGACGAGGTTTGCGTGATGGTGCAGATTGAAAGCCGCGCCGGCGTGGCCGCTGCGCGCGACATCGCCGCCATTGACGGCGTGGACTGTGTGTTTGTGGGGCCGTCAGACCTGGCCGCGGGCTACGGCCACCTGGGCAATGCCAACCACCCAGAGGTTCAGGCCGCCATTGCTGCCGTGTTTGCCGACGCCAAGGCCTGCGGCAAGGCCTCGGGCATCCTGGCACCGGTGGAGGCCGACGCCCGCCGTTACCTGGCCATGGGCGCCACCTTTGTCGGGGTGGGCAGCGACCTGGGTGTGTTTCGCAGTGCCACCCAGGCGCTGTGCGACCGCTACCGCGCGTGATGCCCACCTGGTTCAAACCCTGTCTGTACCTTGGGAGCCACAACAATGACACAACTGCACATCGGCATGGTGGGGTACGGCGAAGTGGGCAAAATTTTCACGGCCGGCCTGTTGCCGCTGGTGGCACAGGTCAGCGCCTGGGACCACACGTTTGAGCTGCCTGAGCGGCAAGCCGCCGAGCGCGCCCATGCGGCCCGGGCCGGCGTGCGGACTAGCGCGTCCCTGCCAGCGCTGTGCCAACAGGCCAACCTGCTGATCTCGGCCGTCACGGCCTCCAACACGCTCGCGGTGGCGCAGGCGGCGGCGCCGCACCTGCGGGCTGGCATGGTGTTTTTGGACCTCAATTCGGCCTCACCCGGCACCAAGCAGCAGGCAGCTGAGCTGATAGACGCCGCTGGCGCCCACTATGTGGAGGCCGGCGTCATGACCTCGGTGCCACCCTACGGCATCCGCGTGCCCATGCTGCTGGGCGGCGCCCATGCCGAGGCGCTGGCGCTAACCCTGCGGGGCTTGGGCATGGATGCAAAAGCTGTGTCGCCCGATATTGGGGTGGCGTCGGCGATCAAAATGTGCCGCAGCGTGATGATCAAGGGGCTGGAGGCGCTGGTGATCGAGAGCTACACCACCGCCCGCCACTACGGTGTGGAGGCGCACATGCTGGCCACGCTGGCCGAGACCTTTCCGTCGATTGACTGGGAGAAGCAGGGCGCCTATTTTTTCAGCCGCGTGGCCCAGCACGGCAAGCGCCGCGCCGAAGAAATGCGCGAGGCTGCCAACACGGTGCGTGAGGCCGGCTTTGAGCCCTGGATGGCCAGCGCCATTGCCGACAAGCACGACTGGGTGGCGCAGCAAAGTCGCAACGGTGTGTTTGACGGCCTGCCGCAGCCAGCCCTTTGGCAGGACTACGCCGACGGCTTGCTGAGCAAGAGCCAGCTCTAGGCCGGGCCTGACCCATGCGGGATGCCGATTCGCGAATGGTCGCCCAGCTAAAGAGCCGGCGGCACTGGCTGCAGGCGGCTGTCGCCAGCGCCGCCGTGCTGTGGCTGCCACGCAGTGTCTGGAGCCAGCCACGCTGGCCGGCCAACCCCTTCACCCTGGGCGTGGCCAGTGGGGCAGCCACCCCCAGTTCGGTGCTGCTCTGGACCCGCCTGCACCTGCCCGGCCTGGCCGCTGCCAGCCTGGGGCCGGCGCCGATCACCGTACGCTGGGAATTGGCTGATGACGAAGGCTTCCGGCGCATCGTGCACAGCGGCCAGACCCTAGCCCCGCCCGAGTTGGCCCACTCGGTCCACCTGGAGGTGCCCGGCCTGGCCCCCGAGCGCTGGTACTTTTACCGCTTCATGGTGGGCGAGCATGTCAGCCCGGTGGGTCGCACCCTGACGCTGCCGCGCCCTGAGGCCCAGGTGCAGCGCCTGCGGCTGGCCTATGCCTCTTGCCAGAAGTGGGAGGACGGTTTTTTCAGCGCCTGGCGCCATCTGCGCGCCGAGCAGCCCGACGGCGTGGTGTTTTTGGGCGACTACATCTACGAGTACCCAGGCCGCAGCAGCAAGGTGCGCGTGCCCACGGGCGGCTGGGTGGTATCGCTGGACGATTACCGTCAGCGCTATGCCCTGTACAAAAGCGACCCCGACCTGCAGGCCATGCACGCCGCCTGTCCCTGGTGGATAACCTGGGACGACCACGAGGTGCAAAACGACTATGCCGGCACCCAGCCCGGCGACAGCGGCTTCAACGACCCTGCGCCCAACAGCAACTTTTTGAACCGACGCGCCGCCGCCTACCAGGCGTGGTACGAGCACATGCCGGTGTCGGCCTCGGTGCTCACCCAGTCGCTGGCCGGACTGGCCAGCGGGGCCGAGATGCGCATCCACCAGCGCGTGCAATTTGGCCAGCTGGCAGACCTGTACCTGCTGGACGCGCGCCAGTACAAAGACCCGCAAGCTTGCACCAAGGGCGGCGCCAAGGGCTCCAGCATCGCCAACCCGGCCCAGTGCCCGACCTGGCAAGACCCCGGGCGCAGCCTGTTGGGCCAGCGCCAGGAGCAGTGGCTGGCGCAGGAACTGGCGCAGACCCGCAGCCGGCAGACGCGCTGGCAGATGCTGGGCCAGCAATCCCTGTTCGGCCCCCGCGACTTCAAGGCCGGTGCGGGTCAGAGCCTATGGAACGACGGCTGGGACGGCTATGCGCCGGCACGCCGCCGTCTTGCCGACACGCTGCGTCAGCATGCGGTGGCCAATCCTGTGTTTCTGGGCGGCGACGTGCATGAAAACTGGGTGGGCCACGTGAAGGCCGATTACGGCAACCCCGCCAGTCCCAGCATTGGCGTGGAATTTTGTGGCACCAGCATCACTTCCCGCTCTGGCGGCAACGCCCGCACCGCCGAGCGACTGAGCGAAAACCCTCACTTTGTCTTCGCTGACGCCCAACGCAAGGGTTATGGCCTGCTGGACCTGAGCCCTTCAGAGCTGCGAACGACCCTGCGCGTGGTGGACGACGTGACCCGCGCCGACGCCGGCATCGACACCCTGGCCCGATTTGTGGTGCAGGCCGGTCGGCCGGTGGTGGAGCCCGGCTGAGCAGCGCCGGCTCAGCCGGGTTGAAAAACTTCCAGCAGCCGGTCCAGCCCGCCACTATTGATGGCCACCATGGCCAGCTCGCGCACCCGGGGTTTGGCGTGGTAGGCCACCGACAGGCCGGCTTCAGCCATCATGGGCAAATCATTGGCGCCGTCACCCACGGCAATGGATTGCCCCGGCGCACACCCCAGGGCCGCGCAGGTCTGCAGCAGCATGCGCCGCTTCTCGGCGCCATCGCAAATATCGCCCCAGGGCTGGTCCACCATGCGGCCCGTCAGCCGACCGTCTGCCAGCTCCAGCACGTTGGAGCGGGTGTAGTCAATGCCCAGCAGGTCGCGCACCCGGTCGGTGAAGTAGGTAAAGCCACCCGACACCAGCAGCACCTTCAGCCCAGCCTGCTTGCAGGCGGTCACCAGTTCAGCAGCACCTGGGTTCAGACGCAGCCGCTCGGTATAAACCTGCGCCATGCTGTCGACGCTGACGCCTTTGAGCAGCGCCACGCGTTGGCGCAGGCTGTCTTTGTAGTCGGCAATCTCGCCACGCATAGCGGCCTCGGTGATGGCTGCCACCTCGGCCTTGCGCCCCACCGCGTCGGCAATCTCGTCCACGCACTCAATGTTGATCAGCGTCGAATCCATGTCAAACGCGATCAGCTTGAAATCTGTGAGGCGCAGCGGGGGGCTGACCCCTTGCAAAACAAGGCCGGGCGAGGCGAGGGCAGGGTGGGGCATGGTTTGCTATGCAAATGCTAGCTATAAACCCCTATTTTATAAGGGGTGGGGGCACTTTTTATGCTGATTCGCTTTGTCTTACGACTCACACGTATGCCATCCTACTTTTTAAACCATACTCGGTGAATCAAACACAGTAAGGTGAAATATGGAAACCTTGGAAGTCACCCTGGACGAGCGGGGCCAAATTGTGATTCCCAAAGAAGCCCGCGATGCCCTCGGCCTCAAGACGGGGAGCAAACTGCAAATCCGCTTGGAGGGTAGCCGCCTGGTGGTGGAGAAAAAGGTGGCACTGGACTTGAGTCGCTGGGTTGGCAAAGCGGTGTACGACGGCTTGAGCCGGGATGAAGCCCTGGCCGAGTTGCGCGGTCGCCCAGTGCCGTGGCCGAAGGGAGGCGACATTTGATTCATTTATGGCGCAAGAAGCGTCTGGTGCTTTATGGATGATCCATTTGGCACTGCCCGGGCCGTCGAGGTCGCGGACCAGGGCGGCATCTTCTGATCGGTGGCGTAGGCTAGCAGGCCGGGGTTTGAAAAGAAAATTACCCACCAGCCCTTGTCCAGTATAGGTTTTACGCTATTTTTTTGAGAGCGCAGATTGAAATCTCTTGCCCAAACAGGCACAACCGCGTGCCTGCATTTCCGCTGGGCAGTGAGCCTTTCGCCTTCGGTAAGATGCGCCTAAGGAGCGTCAGAAAAAGAGCATGAAACTCATCGACAACATCAACGACCTGCTGGGCGAGGACATCAAGCAGTCAGTCCAGCCGGGTGCGCGGCTCAAAATCGCCGCATCGTGCTTCTCCATTTACGCCTATGAAGCCTTGAAGCGCGAGTTGGAATCGGTGGCGTCGTTCGAGTTCATCTTCACGTCTCCCACGTTCATGCCCGACGAGGTAACCGATGCCGCCAAGAAGGAGCGGCGCGAGTTCCACATCCCAAAGTCACCCTCTGAAACCCAGAGTGAGCGCAGCTTCTATGGCACCGAGTTCGAGGTGCAGCTCAAAAACAAGCTGACCCAGCGCGCCATTGCGCGCGAATGTGCCGACTGGATGCGCCGCAAAGCCAAGTTTCGCTCCAACAGTGGCGTGGCCCCCATGCAGCAGTTTGCAGCGGTGCAGACTACTGGCCCAGCAGCGCCCAATGCGGTTTACATGCCGCTGCATGGCTTCACTGCCGTGGATTTGGGCTACCAGCGTGGCAATGCGGTGTCCAACATCGTCAACAAGTTTGATGAGCCTGCCAACACCAGCGTATTCCTCAGCCTGTTTGACCAGATATGGGCTGATCCCGACAAGCTGAAAGACGTGACCAGCTTGGTGTGTGAGCACATCGCGTCGGTGTACCAAGAGAATTCGCCCGAGCGCATCTACTTCCTGATGCTCTACAACATCTTCAACGAGTTCCTGGAAGACCTCAATGAAGACGTGCTGCCCAACGACCGCACCGGCTACCTGGACACACTGGTATGGCAAAAGCTGTTCAACTTCCAGCGCGATGCCGCCACCGGCATCATCAACAAGCTGGAAACCTACAACGGCTGCATCTTGGCCGACAGCGTGGGCCTAGGCAAAACCTTCACGGCGCTGGCCGTCATCAAGTATTACGAGCTACGCAACCGCTCTGTGTTGGTGCTGGCGCCTAAGAAGCTGGCCGACAACTGGCTCACTTACAACCGCAATCTCAAAACCAATATCTTCGCCAAAGACCGGTTCAATTACGAGGTGCTGTGCCACACCGACTTGCAACGCACCAGCGGCGAATCCTTTGGCACGCCGCTCAACCGGGTGAACTGGGGCAATTACGACCTGGTGGTGATCGACGAGTCCCATAACTTCCGCAACAACGATGTCTACAAGGACAAGGAGACGCGTTACCAAAAGCTGATGAACACGGTCATCAAGCAGGGCGTCAAAACCAAGGTGCTGATGTTGTCCGCCACCCCGGTCAACAACCGGTTCAACGATCTGCGTAACCAATTGGCTCTGGCTTACGAGGGCAACGCCGGCGAATGGCGTAGTCGGGTGGGCGACAAGCTGCGCACCGAGAAGGACATTGACGAGATATTCCGCCGCGCACAGACCGCGTTCAATATGTGGACCAAGCTGCCGCCGGAGGAGCGCACCGCCAGTGCCATCCTGGCCGCGTTGGACTTCGACTTTTTCGAGCTGCTGGACAGCGTCACCATTGCCCGGTCGCGCAAGCACATCGAGACGTTTTACAACACCAAGGACATTGGCACCTTTCCCGAACGTCTCAAACCACTGTCATTCCACTGCCCGCTGACCCAGCGCACCGATGTCATTGGATTCAACGACATCTTCAACCAGCTCAGCCTGTTGAAACTGGCCGTGTATGCGCCCGTGGGCTATATCCTGCCCAGCCGTGTCAAGAAGTACGAAGACATGTATGACACCGAGGTGGCCAGTGGCGGCGGCAAGCTCAAACAGGCCGACCGTGAAAAGAGCTTGCAAGCGCTGATGACGGTCAATCTGCTGAAACGGCTGGAAAGTTCGGTCGCATCGTTCCGCCTGACATTGCAGAGCCTGCAAAGCAACCACCAGAAGGCGCTGGCCAAGATCAGCGCCTTCAAAAAATCAGGCAAGGCCGCCAAGTTCACCGACCACACGCCCGACTTTGAGGATGCCGACTTTGACGACGAGCTGTTGCCAGATCTGGATGACGACCAAAACAGCGAAAGCAGTTCGACCGGTGGCAAGGTGCAAATCGACTTGGGCGACATGGACTTGCCGTCTTGGGAACACGACTTGGCTGCTGACCTGGCCGTCATCGACAGGTTGTTGGCTGAAATGGCCAAAATCACCCCGGCTGATGACGCCAAGCTACAACACCTCAAAGCCCAAATCGAACAGAAACTGGCCAACCCCATTAACCCCGGCAACCGCAAGCTGTTGATATTCACCGCGTTCGCGGACACTGCCAACTACTTGTACGACAACCTGGCCGCCAACCTTTTCCAGAAGCATGGCATCCATACTGGCAAGGTCACAGGCACAACCGAGCCCAAAACCACACTGCGGCTGGCGGCAAATCCAAGGCAGGGCGTTGATTTTCAGACCATGCTCACGCTCTTTGCGCCGCGCGCCAAAGAGAAGGCTCTGACCATGCCCCATGAGCCGGGTGAAATCGACGTGATGATCGGCACAGATTGCATCTCCGAAGGCCAGAACTTGCAGGACTGCGACACCGTCATCAACTACGACATCCACTGGAACCCGGTGCGCATCATCCAGCGCTTTGGTCGGGTGGACCGTATCGGCTCCCCCAACGCGCGCATTCAGTTGGTCAACTACTGGCCCGATATCAGCCTGGACGAGTACATCCGCCTGAAAGAGCGGGTTGAAAGCCGCATGATGATTGCCGACGTGACTGCCACGGGCGATGACAACGTGCTGTCCGCCCAGTCCAATGACGTGGCCTACCGCAAGGAGCAACTGCGCCGACTGCAAGAAGAAGTCATTGAAATGGAAGACCTCAAAACCGGGGTGTCCATCACCGACCT